>NZ_JBFAMX010000016.1:0-57685 GCF_040659615.1 Nonomuraea sp. NPDC049784 | reverse complement strand
GCGACTGGACCGGCCCCGCCTCGGCCACCCTCATCGGCGCCGCCCGCACCGCCCGCGGTCTCGCCACCGAGATCACCACCCAGCTTTAGGCGCACGCACTTCGGTGCCATTCACATCTTTGATTCGACCTCCGTCTATCTTGACGAGCATCTAAGCAGCGTGAGATTGTGACTCCTGATTCGACACACATCTAAGTGTTGATGGCCTCGACCTCGCACCGGCAGAAGGGCAACCACCATGACGACGAACCAGACCAGCGGCGGTTTCATCGGCGACCTGGCAGAGGCTTTCGCCCCACCCGCCGCCAGCGGCTGCTGCGGAGCTCCTGCCTCCCCGGCCCGTGAGACGGCCCAGCAGGAAGAGGCCGCCGCCACCGCCTGCTGCGGTAGCACGTCCGCCGCCCAGCAGGCCGCCCAGGCCGGCTGCTGCGGTCAGGCGCCGGCCCCGGCCGCCGAGGCAGCCTCCACCGGCTGCTGCGGATGACCTCCACCATGCCGGACCTCCCTCAGGCGCCCGGCCTGGCCGCCGTCGTGGAGCGGGTGTCGGCGGCGCGGATGCTGGCCACGGTGCACGAGCTGGCCCGCGACCACTACGCGGGGCGGCGCGTGGGCACGCCCGGAGGCCGTGCCGCCGCCGCGTGGCTCGCCGAGCGGCTGCGCGAGCTGGGCGCCGAGGTCGAACTCGACTCCTTCCCCGTCGCCGACGTGCGGGAGCTGTATGCCACCCCGGTGCTCGAATGGAGCACAGACGGCCAGGCGCTGCGCCTGGAGCACCGCCTTGACTTCGTCGAGCACCTCGCCTCGGCCGACTTGCCGAACCGGCGCACCGCGCCGCTGGCCGCTGCCTCCGAGGCCGACCTGCACGGCCGATGGGTGCTGGCCGAGGCCGGAGGCTGGGCGCAGGCGTGCGAACGGGCCGAGGCCCACGGCGCGGCCGGAGTGCTGGCCTCGCGCGGCACCGACGCCGAGGGGTGGATGCCCAAGATGATCGCCGGACCGGCCGCCCGAGCCGTGCCGATCATCGCCCTGCGCGCCGACCAGCACGCCCGCTTGGCCGACGCCCTGGCCATCAGCCCGGTGCAGGTCACCGGATCGATGCCGCTCCGGCAGATCTCCACGGAGGGCCACAACGTCCACGCCCGCTTCCCCGCCTCCTCCCGCGTCAGGGGAGCGGGGACCGGGCCGCGGGTACTGTTGACCGCGCACTACGACGGCGTCGGCGACGACCCCGGCATGCGGCTGCCCGCAGCCGCTGACAACGCCTCCGGCGTGGCCGCCGTCCTGGAGGCCGCCCGCGTTCTGACGGCAGACCTGGCCATCCGGGCCGACCTGGCGGTGGCCTTCCTGGACGCCGAGGAGAGCGGGGCGTGGGGCTCGGCCCATCACGCGCCCGCTGTGCCGTCCGACACGTTGGTGATCAACCTCGATGGTGCCGCACAGCTGCATCAGGCGGCTTCCGTCGAGGCCGGCGGACCCGCCCACGCCCTGCTGGCCACTCTCGACCAGGCCGCCCGCCTGACCGACGTGCCGCTGCGAGCGGGCGCGATGGCGTCTGACAACCGCCGCTACGCCGCCACCGGCCTGGCCGCGATCGGCATCGGCATGGGCATGCCCGGCTACCAGACCCCCGCCGAAACCCCCGACCGCGTCCAACCGGACACCCTGGTGGCAGCGGCCCGGCTGCTGGTGGCCACCGTGTGGCTCCTGGAGCCCTCGATCGCCTCAGCACTGTGACGGGCGTGCGCAGCGCCATGGTGTGAGCGGGATCGTCATGGACGTGCGTCGGCCTCCGGCGACGTGGCAGACGCCTCCACCGGCGATCCGAGCGTCGGCTGCGGGAAGGACGAGGACTGGACGGACGAAGGCGCCGTCGCTGGTGGGGACCCGGCAGGCGGCTCGGCAGACTCGCCTTCTGCGCGACGGGCCAACTGACGGCGCGCCAGCGCGATGGCGGCGTACAGACCGGCCGCGGCGGAGGCCACCTGCAGGAGGCCGGCGAGAAGGTCGAAAATCGGCATGGCGTTCTTCCTCGTGAAGGCGGGCACGCCGTCAGGCGGCACGCAGCGTGTACGGGAACTGCTCCCCAGCACAGCGGCAACCGAGGGTGACCAGCTAGATCAGGGGCCAGGCGCAGACCGAAGTGATGCCAGGGCCGATCGTCCGGGGCCGCCCCCGGCGGGCCGGCCCCGGGTCGGCAGCCATTCGGGGCCATTCGGGGCCAGGGGCGTCTACGCTGTGATCCCCGGCGGACGTCGGCGCTGCCTACGAGATCAAGGAGCGTGCGCTCGTGAAAGATGCCGCATCGGCCAGCGCCTTAGGCAAGCAGGACCCGCCGCTGGCCGATCCCGACCAGGTGCAGACCCTTGGCCAACTCGCTCAAGCACTGAGCCTGCTACTGGCCGGCTCGGGGCTGTCGATGCGGCAGGTGGCGAACCGTACCAGGCACGACCCCGTGCGGGTGGCGCGCGAGACCTGCGGCAAGATGCTGCGGGGCGAGCGCCTGGCCAGTAAGGCTGTCACCCTGGCGCTGGTGACCCACCTCGGCGTTCAGGCACCAGACCTTGATGCCTGGGAACGCGCCTGGCAGCGGGCCTTCTTGGACGAGGGCGGAGTACGCACCGCGCCACCGCGAGGTCAGATGGCCGAGCTGCGCGAACTCGTCACGGCACTGCAGGAGCGCCTGGAGGCGCAAGAGAAGGAACTGGCCGCCCTACGCGGTGCGATCTCCAGCGCGGCTGCGTCCCCTCCGCCGGCCCAGGACGGTTCCACGCGTCGTTCCTCTGCCGGAGGCCATGCCAGCATCAAGGCGATCGCGCTGGAGATGGACGTGCACGATCAGATGCGCGCCGCCGTGCCCGAAGTGGCGCGCGAAACGGTCGCAGAAATCACCCAGCGGGTACGGCGCCGCGACATGGCGCTGGAGTTCGAGGTCAAAGACCAGTTGCGCGCGCAGGTTCCGCAAGTCAGCAAGGAGATCATCCGGGCTCTGGCCGAGCAGGTCGCGCGCCGCGACCCACTGTTGGAGGTGGACTTGCTCGACCACATGCGGGCCGCGGCGGCGGACGCGGGACGCGACGTGGTCACGGAGATGGCTCGTCGCCTCACCTGACGTCCCGTCGACCGGCACCAGCCCGCCCGCCGGCGACCCGGCGCCATCGCCGCTAGGGCAGCAGATCCGCCACCAGCTTCGCGACGCGATCCTTGATCTCCTCCCGGATCGCCCGCACGGCCGCGATGCCCTGCCCGGCCGGGTCGTCGAGCTTCCAGTCCTCATACCGCTTGCCGGGGAAGATCGGGCAGGCGTCCCCGCAGCCCATGGTGATGACCACATCCGAGGCCTCGACCGCGTCGATGGTGAGGATCTTGGGTTGGGCGGCGGTGATGTCGATGCCGACCTCGGCCATGGCCTCGACGGCGACCGGGTTGACCTGGTCGGCGGGCGCGGACCCGGCGGAGCGGACCTCGACGTGGCCTGCCGCCAGGTGGGTGAGCCATCCGGCGGCCATCTGGGAGCGTCCGGCGTTGTGCACGCAGACGAACAGGACCGAAGGCTTACCGGTGATGGTCTCGGGGGCGTTCTCAGGCACGTGTGGGCTCCTCGGTGGTGGGGTGGAACAGGCGGCGGCCGGCCAGGCTGACGTAGACCAGGGCGACCAGGACGGGCACCTCGATCAGCGGGCCGACCACTCCGGTCAGGGCCTGGCCGGAGGTGACGCCGAAGACGCCGACCGCCACGGCGATGGCCAGCTCGAAGTTGTTGCCGGCGGCGGTGAAGGCCAGCGTGGTGGAGCGCTCGTAGCCCAGGCCGATCAGCTTGCCGGCCAGGAACGATCCGCCCCACATGAGCGCGAAGTAGACCAGCAGCGGCAGCGCGATGCGCGCGACGTCGCCGGGCTGGGAGGTGATCGTGCCGCCTTGCAGGGCGAACAGGATGACGATGGTGAACAGCAGCCCGTACAGGGCCAGTGGGCCGACGCGGGGCAGGAAACGGCTTTCGTACCAGTCCCGGCCGCGGGCGCGTTCGCCGAGCTTGCGGGAGGCGTAGCCGGCGGCCAGCGGGATGCCGAGGAAGATGAGCACGTACTGAGCGATGTCCCAGGCCGAGACCTGAAGCGCGGACTGCGCGAGGCCGAGCCAGCCGGGCAGCACCTGCAGGTAGAACCAGCCCAGCGCGCCGAACGCGACCACCTGGAAGACCGAGTTGAGCGCCACCAGCACGGCGGCGGCCTCACGGTCGCCACACGCCAGGTCGTTCCAGATGAGGACCATGGCGATGCACCGCGCGAGCCCGACGATGATCAGGCCGGTGCGGTACTCGGGCAGGTCCGGTAGGAAGACCCAGGCCAGCGCGAACATGACGGCAGGGCCGAGCACCCAGTTCAACACCAAGGAGGAGAGCAGCAGGCGGCGGTCACCGGTGACGGTGCCCAGACGGTCGTAGCGGACCTTGGCCAGCACCGGGTACATCATCAGCAACAGCCCGAGCGCGATCGGCAGCGAGATCTCGCCGACCTTCACCGCCTCCAGCGCGGTGTTCAGTCCCGGTACCAGGCGGCCGAGCAGCAGCCCGGCGGCCATCGCCGCGATGATCCACACCGGCAGGAACCGATCGAGCGTGGACAGGCCGGCGATGACGCCCTGCGCGGGTGCGGCGGTCGGCGAGGCCGATGAAGCCGGGGACGTGGAAGAGGACATCGCGCTGCTCCTCAGACGGTGGCGGGCACGTCGAGCAGGGCCGACAGCTCACCCAGCGTCTCGGGAACCAGCCGGTAGTACACCCAGGAGGCGCGCCGCTCCGAGGTCAGCAGCCCGACCTCCTTGAGCACCTTCAGGTGGTGGCTGATGGTCGGCTGGGACAGCTCGAACGCGCCGGTGATGTCGCACACGCACACCTCGCCGCCGGCGCGGCTGGCCACGATGGACAGGATGCGCAGGCGTACGGGGTCGCCCAGCGCCTTGAACACCCGCGCCACCCCGGCCGCCTGCTCGGCGTCCAGCGGCTCGCGCATCAGCGGCGGGCTGCACTCCAAGAGCTCCAGAGGTTCCACATCTACTCCGTATAGACAGCCATCGAAATCGACGTCTCTCTATATTGACACACATCAAAGCCTGGAAGAGCTCGCGGAGCGTGTGTGAGATCTCGTAATGGCGAAGGCCCTCGCCGACTCGGCGAGGGCCTTCAGCCACGAGTGGGTACCGGTGTGCGTGTCGCCTCTCGGCGAAGGGCACAACGCGACTCCAGCCGAACGGTAGTCCGCGAAGGCAACAGGTGAGGCCCGGGGACACTGGGCACACCGGCCACGACGGATGTAACCATCAGATGGCCATCCCTGTTCCCGGTCACCGTCCCGAGCGGCGAATCAGGCCCCGGTCAAGGTGCTACGGCGCTCGATCATCAGCACGTCCCGCCAGAGACCGTGGTGGCAGCCGATGCGCTCGCGGGTGCCCACGACGCGGAAACCGAGCGCTTGGTGCAGGTTCAAGCTGGCGGCGTTCTCCGGGAAGACACCCGACTGGATCGTCCAGACGCTGGCGTCCTCGGTGGCGGCGATGAACGCCTCCAGCAGCGCCCGGCCGATCCCGTGGGCCTGGCAGCCGGGGTGGACGTAGATGCTGTGCTCGACCACCCCCGCGTACACCGGACGGGACGAAACCGCGGAGGCCGCCACCCAGCCGAGCACCTCGCCGGAGTCGGCGTCCACGGCCACGTACCGCAGGTGGGGCAACCGGCTCGCGGTGAACCCCTCCCAGCTGGGCGCGGTGGTCTCGAAGCTGGCCTGGCCGGTGTCCAGCCCGGCCTGGTAGATGGCCAGCACCTCGGCGGCGTCGCTGTCGCGCATCGGCCGGATCTCCAGACCGGGCCCGATGGCGGGCTTGACGGCCTGGACGATGGCCGAGTGCACCCCGTCACCGTGATCGGCGGTCAACGTGATGGCGATCCGGACGAAGCCGGCCGCGACGAGCAGGTTCCGGTACTCCTGCACGCTGAGCGACCCGGCGGCGCAGCCGATGCGCTGCTCGGCCCGCTGTCGCGCCTGCTCGTCGAGCACCTGGGTGGTGACGACGTCGCTGACGCCGACCCGTCCGCCGGGCCGCAGCACCCGGAACGCCTCGGCCAGCACTGCCGCCTTGTCGTCGGACAGGTTGATCACACAGTTGGAGATGACCACGTCGACCGTGTGGCCGGGCAGCGGGATGGCCTCGATCGTGCCGTGCAGGAACTGCACGTTTTGGACGCCAGCCTGTTCCGCGTTGCGCCGAGCCAGTTCCAGCATGGCGGGGCTGGCGTCCAGGCCGAAGACAGTGCCGTGCGGGCCGACGCGGCGGGCCGACGCGGCGGGCTGACAGCAGCACGTCGATGCCGCCACCAGAGCCCAGATCGAGCACCGTCTCACCAGTACGCAGCTCGGCGACGGCGACCGGGTTGCCGCACCCCAGGCTGGCTCGAAGCGCCCCGTCGGGGAGCGCGGCGGTGTCGTCGTAACTCGCCGGTCCGAAGCCGCCATCGGTGAAGGCGACGGGATCACAGTCGGCGATGCGCTGCCCGCTCAGCGCGCTGCGAGCCAGGGCGGAGTAGTGGTCGACGATCTCGTCGTGCGCCATGAGATCTCCTCAGTCACAGGTCGGCGCGGTCGGCGCCGGGTTGCCCATCACCACGTCGGCGGCGGTGGGGAAGCAGCTCACGCAGTTCTCGTTGATGCGGTACAGGCTCGACGTCCCCTGCCGCTCCACCAGGACGAACCGCACCTCGGACAGGATCTTCAGGTGGTGCGACACCGTGGACTGCCCCACTCCGGAAGCGGCCACGATCTCGCCTACGCTCATCGGCTCACGCCGCCGGGCCAGCAACGACACGATCTGGATGCGGGTCGCGTCGGCCAACGCCTTGAACCAGCTCGCATACTCCTCAGCCTCGGCACGCGGCAGAGGCCCCATTGCTCCATTCATCGAGAATCGACGATAGACGATGAAGCGTCACGCGTAAACGGCCTACGCGCCAAACTTGCATGAGGTGTGCGGATTGCTACGTCGCGGATGGGGATACGTGCGCGTCGATGCAGATCCTCAAGTGGCATCCCAGTCGAGTGCCTCTGGTCCCGCCCTCCTGCGTCTCGAAGGGTGACGTGATTGGGACGGCCTACTGCCCGAGATCTGTTCAGTCCATTAGCAGAGAGTTGCCCACTCGATTTACGATCACGTGCAGTAGAGCTTCGTCTTGGATGCTTCAGCTCCCTACCGTCTGGAGGAAGCTATGGCCAAGCGCCGCGGGCAACTTACGGACCGGCAGAGGGAGCGCGCCAGGCGGTTGCGTCTGGAGGAGCAGGCAAGACGAGCGCGAGCGCAAGCCGAGCTCAAGGCGCAGCGGGAGCGGCAGCGCGCCGAACGAGCCGCCGCGCAAAAGGCCGCAGCCACGGAACGAGAGCGCAAGCGCCTGTACGTCGAAGGCCGCAAGGCTGAAGCGGCCGAGATGACGGCAGACGTCGCCGAGACGATCAAGACGTTGGATTCTGTGTTGATCGCCGGCATCGGCCAGCAGATTTCCGTGACGTTCAGCTCCTTGAGGCGTACATATGACGCCCCGCCATTTGATCCTGGTGGCCTCGACCAGCCAGATCCACGGCCTTCCTGGGCGCAATTCGCGCCACGGCCGCCAGGCATGTTCGGACGTCTTCTCGGTGGGGACGCCCGATACGAGCAGAAGGAGGCGGAGCAGCGTCGCCTCTATGAGCAAGCATGTGCTGAATACGACACTCGTGATGCTGAGCGGCATCGCCGTCTGGATGAGCGTTACCGTGCCCACCAGCAACGGATCGCCCAGGAGAAGGCCCAGGTAGATCGCCACAACGGCGAGATCGACGAGTTCGAGCGCGCCGTACGTGCAGGGGAGCCAGAGCCGGTCGCACAGTACTTCACGATGGCCCTCGACGCCTCGGTCTATCCCGATGACTTCCCTCACCAGACTCGTGCCATCTATCGGCCTGAGGCGCGGGAACTGGTTGTGGATTACGAGCTTCCGCCGCTGAAAGTCGTTCCGACGGTGCGGGGATACAAGTACGTACAAACAAGGGATGAGATGGATGCCATCCCGGCGTCCAAGAAAGAGATCGATGCGCGCTATGCGAGATTGATCGCGCAGGTTGCCATTCGGACTCTGCATGAGATCTTCATCGCAGACCCCGCAGAGCTTGTCACGGTTGCCACATTCAAGGGCCGCGTCTCGATCAAGGACAAGGCCACCGGCCTGCCGGAGCGTCCGTACTTGATCGACGTCAGCGCCGAGCGCGAACTCTTTTCCACCTTCGTACTCGCTGATCTCGACCCGGTTTACACCCTCAAGAAGCTGAACGCGCTCGTCTCTCCACACCCCTATGACCTGGAAGCGGTGCGGCCGGTGGTCGACTTCGAGGCGCTGCTCGCGCAGTACAAGTTCGTCGAGGGGATCGACGCAATGGCGGGGCTGGACAGCAGGCGCGATCTGCTCGGGCTGTCGCCGGCCGAATTCGAGCACTTCGTGCGCCAGCTCTTCGAGGCGATGGGAATGAAGTCCTGGGTGACCCAGGCTTCGCGGGATGACGGCGTGGACGCGGTTGCGATCAACGAGGACCCGATGTTCGGGGGGCTCTGCATCATCCAGGCCAAGCGCTACAGCAAGGCGGTCGGCATCGAGGCCGTGCGTGCCCTGGCTGGCGTCATGGAGGACAAGCGTGCGACGAAGGGCATCCTCGTCACCACGTCATGGGTGGGCACGGACAGTCGTGATTTCGCTGCACGTCATGGACGTATGCAGATCATCGAGTGCGAAGAGCTCAAGTACCTGTGCAGGGAATATCTGGACCTTGATGTGCTGATCAGCCTGCCGAAGGCGCCACCGAAGCGCTCGTGACGAAGCGGCGGGCTTTCTGTCTGCCTCGGATCAGACGATCATGCTGCGTCTTGGGAAGGCATTGGGAAGGATCAGCCGCAAACGATCAGTGTCAGCCGTACGGCACCGGACACATCAAGAAGCCCTTGACTAGCGTTGCTGCTGGTCAAGGGCGTTTCGCTGCTGGTAGAGCCTGGTGCCCCCGGCAGGATTCGAACCTGCGGCACCCGCTTTAGGAGAGCGCGGGCTGTACGGCTGGCTTACATGCTCTGACCTGCGTAGATGCTTCGCGCCGCTTGCGCTACCTGAAAGATCATCCCGTACATGTCCCCGCATCCGACGAGGCTGGCCACCACGTAACTCGGTGGCAGCGGACCCAGGACCGTAGGGCTGCTATGGGCCGTAGGAGCGGAAGGGATGCGGCAGGCCTTTAGTCGTCGCAGAATGCTTGACCTGCGGGTCGATCTGATGGGGTGGTATAGGCAAGATCGCTTCTTGTGCCTCTTCACCTCCCCTGGTGTGGCAGCAACACCTGATCCAACAGTGTGGGAAGACGAGGCGAGTAAGGTCCATATTAGTCAAGGGAGAAGAGAGCCGGCTCGTCAGGCGTATCAGTTAGAAGAGAATTTGGTACAGGCTGATGCTGAATGATGGCGGTGATAGCACGACGAATACGGTCCTCGAACACGTCTGCCGATTGGGGGTGAGAATTCAGCTTCTCGGCCCAGGAGCGGCCAGGATGTACCGTGTCCCACGGGGAACGAGCCTGATCGTAGCGACCCTTGCCCGGATCGTTGTTCCCAAAGCCATCGAGGATTTTATTCCAGATGGGTGTATATCGCTGGAGTAGCCCATATTCTCCAAGGGGAATCCAGATATCCCGCACCCGAAGGTAGCGGACCCGGAAGTCACTGATTTTGAGCGTATCTTGAGCGGCTTCAATTGAGCGCAGGTGTTTACTGATTCGTAGGAATAGAGTCTTGTCCTTGACCTTCTGCACGTTGCCGTGGCGGCTTGCTCCGGCAGCCGCTTTGCCAACGTAAATAGGTACGGCCTCTGGGCCGATGTCAAGATCTTCGGGTTTGGCTTGGCGACGACATTGTTCGGAGAGAGGGGCATAGAGTTCAAAGTCCCCTACGTAGTACAGGGCGTAGAGGCCAGCCCCAGTGAAGCTTGGCGGAGGAAGGCGGTGGACCGGTTGGCGCTCAAGCGCATCGGCGACTCCTCGCGCAAGGTTCTCCTCGTCCAGGGGGTTGTAAGGCTCGTGGCCTTCGTGGGCGTTCGCCATGATCAAAGACTACGTTTATGGTGACATTGGCGGGCATAGCCATCCGAATCGTTATCTTTGGTCGAGGTGTGAGACGCATCTGCTTGGTGCAGTGCACCTTGGCTCGAACGCTAAGGAGCGTCTTTGACCGCGCGCGGGCTGAGGCCGGGCGGCAGCGTTCCGGCAGCACCTACGGTGCCCGGCGCGTGCACGCCGGGCACCAGCTGGGCCACAACGTTCCAGTCAGCTACGGCGCAGTGGAGCTACTGATGCACCGCGCAGGACTGGAAGACCTGAGCGGCCGGCGGTCTATGCGGCGGCGCACCAAGCCGTACCAGAATGTGATGAGAAGGCGACCCACGGAAACACTATTCTAATTAGGGGGCAGTGTGAGTGAATCGTCAAATGGAATCTGGGTCTAACCGATATAGTCGGGATTCTGAATCTTGGAGCGATGCAAGTAGCTCATGTTAATCTTGCAGTGTGCTGCTATATTTTTGTACAGTGCTTTATCTTCATCGGCGACATTCTCGCCATCTCGGATAGTAATCACGATCGCCGGTTCATGCCGATTCCTGATCGCCACTTCGAGCGCGGCGTAGAGAAGGTCTTTGAACTGCGCGTCCCGACCCCAGAAGACGTAGCGTTCAACCTTGCCGTCGGTCGCTAGACAGCGGTTAGGCTTCACGTCTATCGTGTCAGACATTATGGCCCAATCTGGCCCGACCGCAGCCCTAACGACTTCCTCGGGTCCCCGAAAGCGTGTGGGGATGTAGCGCACGTAGTGCCCAATTCCCTCTTGTGATCGGGCGTATTCCTTCATTGGAACGTCCTTGAGCCAGACTCGGATGTCTTTCTCTGCGTGGTGCTCGATCAGCACGCCGCCGACTCGTGGGTCTTCTACCCACTTGCGATACTGGGCTGTCTTTTGTGTATTGCTCAGGAACTCCCAATCCATCTGATCCGCTTGCCGGTACACCTCAAGGAGAAGACGCTCACGCAAGTCCGGGGGAAGATTCAGGCGTGGCATGAGTCACTCCTAGGTGTTGGGGATGGCCGGGAATTGGAGGCGATATTCGTCATATGCGGTTTCGAGGCTGGCCGCGTCCTTGATCCATTCGTCCATGAGTGTAGCGACTCGCTGATCGCTGAAGTCAATACTCGATGGTGTTATGTGAGCAAGGGTTTCGATCTCGCCATCCCCTTCCAAGGACCGCTTCAGGTTGAGTGCCGCCGCGATGCGACGGAGATCGCTTACGAAGTCCAGAACCACAACGCGATCTTTTCCCTCGCGAAGTCGAAGCCCACGCCCCAACTGTTGGACAAAGATTCGTCGAGAGTGGGTGACTCGGGCGAAGCAGAGGATGTTGACGTCGGGGACATCGACTCCCTCGTTGAGGATGTCCACCGCAGCGAGAATCGGCACCTCGCCGGATCGAAAGGCAAGCAGGCGTTTTTGCCGTTCACGCTTTGGCAAGCCCGCGTGCAGCGCGAGGGCGCCGGACCAGAGCGGAGTACGGCGCAGCACATCAGCCAGGCGTTCGGCGTGTTGAATGGTCCGGCAGAACACGATGGCCCGTGGCTTGGCCGTGGATGCCCAAACGGTGCCGAGTTGATCGCGAATGGCCTCGTCTCGCTGGGGGAGAAAGAGCCGGGCGTTGAGTTCAGCCAAGCCATAGGAATGGGCGCTTGCCTGCTTGACAGTGTCCCAGTCGATGTCGTCGACGAATAGCTTGTAGTCTACTTGAGCGAGGTATCCACGCCGCATGCCTTCCTCGATGCCGAGGTTGAAGCTCGGTGGCCCGAGTTGTTCGGTGATGTCGTGCGCGTCGCCCCTCCACGGTGTGGCTGTAACACCGAACTGCCGGGAGTGCTCAAGAGTCAAGAGCAGCTCGTCATATTGTCCACTCGCTCCGAGATGATGCACCTCGTCGATCATCACCAGGCTAGGGCGGTAGCCGAAGCGGACGGCGGGAAGAGCGGACGCGACGGTGGCGCAGGTGAGTCCTGACAAGTCGTCCGGCCTCGTCTCTCCGGTGAGGAGACGAGTCGGAACCTCCTTTGGGAGGTGTCGCCACAGTGCGCGTTCAAGCTGAGCGACCAGATCCCGTGAATGGGCTACGACCAAGACTTGGTCACTAGGATGCCGCTCAAGGTGAGTGCGGATGACCTCACCGCCAACAACGGTCTTGCCAAGGCCAGTGGCGAGTACGAGCAAGGCACGGCCGGTGTTGTCCAGGTCGTCGTTCAATGAACAAAGCGCTTCGGTTTGATAGGGCCTAGGGATGACATGGCCGAAGCGGGTCGGAATGCGATCGAAGCTGGTTAGCAAATCTCCACCAGTCCATAGAAGGATAGGTGGTCCGAGCCGAGCAAGATTGGCGGCACGTCGCTGAGCGTCTGGGCTAAATCGAGTGTTGGTTACGACGACGGCTCGATGGGCGCGGTAGCTGTCTCGGGCCCGTGCGACCTCATCAATCGCTTCGGCGCCCACCGCGCCCCTTCGCTTCCATTTGCATTGGATTACCCAGTCCTCTCCGCGAAGGTGGGCGAGAATGTCTCCACCTTCGTCGCCTGGCCCGTCGATATTCGCGACCGACGTGGACCCTAGATGCCAGAGCAGGCGCTCGATCTGGCGAGGAAACTGAAGAGGCCCGGCATCCAGGAGGGAGGCCGGGGAGAGGAAGCTTCGCACGCCGCCGCCTAATCGTTGTCTGCTAGTTCGCGGACTATGAGCCGGCAACTAGAGCGAATTCGAGCGAGTTCTTCTAGATCGAGACGTGGCCGGTGTTGCTCCAGGAGTGCGAGATCGCTGAGCGGATTGATGAGGCGTTCCGTAACAAGTTCCTTGGCTGTTATGTCCGTCAGGGTCTTGTAAGGACGTGTGAAGACCTTCCCATCTAGGAATGTCGCGGGAGACGCGGCGACGAGTCTTACGATAGCGTTAGCGGGAATGTAACGCACGAATTCCCCGCTACTAATTGTTTCGTCCCAAGTCGTGACGCTGGGTGATTCAATCGCGAATCGCCGCTCAGAGCTAGCACGTTCAGCCTCAGTAAGGAGCTCCCAGTGCGCGGCTGGATTCTGAGCAATTTGGGGAACCATGCCAGATCGGACCTGATCCAAGATCCTCTCGGCCTCGTCCGCGAGAGCGGCGGGAGTGAGTTTGGGAGAGGTGCTCCGCGCCTTCAGATGGGCGACAATCTCGGTGAGCGGCATGCTCACCTTGTTCGCGCGAACTCTCATGAACTCCGCAACTTCGACCAGGGCTAGATCACGGACGTCTGTTCCCTGCTCCTGAAAGAGCGGAGCGTCCACGTTGACGAATACTTCCAGCTGTGGCGCTCGCTTCATAATGGCGACGACAGGGGCTGGGGTGTTGTCCTTGTTCGAGAGCTGCTGGCCGCGCACAGTCCAGGCTGTAAGGTCCACGGTCCCTAGATCGGGCAGAGAATAACTGCCTGTGAGATCGAGAATGCGCTCGCCGTGGTCTCTGTATCTCTGGAGTCGCTGATCAAGGGTTTCCTCGATGGGGTCTGGTTCCTGAGCGGGAGGGGTCGGTGAAGGCTGGGTCCCCGTTGAGGGGTCACCGGCCCCCGGCTCAGGGGTGACCGGGTCGGCGGGGAGCCCGGGCAGGATGTCGCCGCCCTGTGGGTTCGGGTCGGGAACTGCGGGGTGGTCATGTTGATAGGCGGCCTGATACCAAATCTCATCGGACTGGTACGCCTCTTCTTCCTTACGGAAGAGTGCCGCCCATTCGAGTGCCTTGTCATGGAGAGGCGAGTGGCCATCGCCGGGGATGAGGTAGTTGAGCCCTGGGTCCTGGCGCCGGTATCCCCTAAAGAGCAGGGCGAGCGGGCTGTCATTCTCTGGTAGGCCGAGGCTCTTGGCGATGTTCGGACGGATGGGGCTTATGCCTCGGATGGCGTGAATAACCTGGCGCCATTCGTGGGTTTCGAACTCGAAAGCTGTCTTCTGGTAGTTCGGTGCGACGTGATCGCAGTGAATCTCTCCGACAAAGCGCCCGGTTGGGATCTTGGTGTCAATGGGGTATTCGAGTTCAGGCTCTGAGAGCTCATCTTCATCTTGCCAGTAGAAGACGCGCTTGTCCTTTAGAAGGATCTTGCGGCCGTTGCGAAGGAAGTCTAGGCCGTAATCCGTCTTGTGGATATATCGCTGAATACCGATCCAGCCCCAGATGCGTCGTGAGCGCAGCTCAAGTCGTTCTTGGCCGCATTCCTCGCATCGCTCGGCATCGGCACGGCTCCAGTAGCCGCAGTCCATGCACGCCTTCTTGTCCTTGAGTGGCTGGTCAATCCGCTGGATGGCGTGAATCTGCACACCTTGGCGCGTGACATAGCGGTTTTCATCCCACACACAGGGGAGGCGTGGCTTGACCTTCTTATTGTTAATCGTAAGTAGGAAGCCGCGCTCACGAAGCAGGTAGCTGTAGATGTCGCCGAGCTTCTCGCGGATGACATTCTGTGTGTTGGGACGCTTAAGGGCATCGAATTGCTCAGACTTGAGATCACTAACCGTTACGGTGGTCCCGTGCTCAGCGGGATCTGCCTTGGGTACTAGGCGATAGGGTGCCTGGTACTGGGACGACTCCGCGATCTTAGGGAGGTCAAGCACGACCTCGACCCACGAGGGATCGCCAGCGCGACTGGTTCGAATGGTAGTGTGACGGCCGAGTCTTGCGGTGCTGATGTTGAAGCCCATGCCGAAGAGGCCTAGCGAGCCGTGGCGGCTATTGCTCGTCCAGCCAGCGCTAATGGCGTTTGTGACCGCCTCCAGGCTCATTCCGCGACCGTTGTCCTTAACCACTATCGCGGCTGTCGACCGGGTAGCTGTGGCGGTGGGAAGCGTAATTGAGACTGAGGGACGTTCTTCTATCTCGCCAGCAGCCTGAAACTCGTCAAAAGAGTTGTCGACGAGCTCGGCGAGGCACTGCCAGTGAGAGAACTCGATGTCGCCCAACACGCCGAGGATACGCGGGTGGGGGGTGACATTGATGAACCGGTTCTCGCTCACAATCGCTCGCTTCCGATGCAGGACTCTGTTCGCCATCAACCATCAAGGATGAGCGACCCGTAGGCCGAGCCCGACGGAACCCATCTCAGCGTCCCTCAGGATAGTGCTTGAACTGGAGGTTTCGGATGAGTAATGCCGTTTTCTCAGAGATGCGGGCGCCAGCCTGAGTCGGCGACCCGCATCCCAACCCGCGCACCGCGGAGCAGCTACCGTGGCCTCGGCTTACTGGCCTGGGGAAACGATCCGTCCCCCTCGGTAGGAGCGGAGGCTGTCGGGGTACTCATCGTGATTCGGGTACGTGATCAACCGGCCTGGCAGAGCCGTGATCTGCCATTCGGCCGGTAGCGAACTGGAGATGAGTGCGAGCACCTCATCAACACATGGCCGGGCAGGCAGACGGATGATGATCTGGGAGAACGCTTGTGATCCCTGGTATCGGAAGCGATACGGGAGCTCCCTGGCCAGCCAGGACAATAGCTCCTCAAGAGTCATCGACCCGCCCGGGAGGTCGAGGGTCCAGCTCAGATCGATCGGGTAGAGCCGGTCGAAGTGGTCTGCGTCGAGCTGCGTCTTGTCCCGGTTCTTGCCGGGATCGTTGTTGCCGAAGCCGTTGCCATTCCACGGGATCTCACCCAAGCTCCGGTGGCGACTGATCAGTAGACGTTCAGGCGCGACTGCGGAGAAGTCCTCCTCGACGTACAGGCACGTGAAGCTCATGTCGGTGATGGAGATTCCAGCACGTCCGGCGATCTTGCGGTGGTGCATCTCCAGCCTTTGGGGGAGAGATCTGTCCGCCTTGCCGATGTAGACAAGCACGTCGCCCAGGTAGAGCTGATAGACGCCGGCTCTCGCTGAGAGCGCCCGGATGTTGGCCAAGGTCATGGGGGCTGGACTCAGGTATTGAAGAGCGGCCGCGAGTTGATCGCTGAGGGCCTTGGTGATGCTGAGCTTGAACTCTGCGGCGTGCCTACCCGGCATCTCGCTGCCCTTCTCCCTCAGGTTCCAATGTGCGCACTCTAGATCACGTCGCTAGATGGGATGCGAAGTTCGTTCGAAACCATACGAAGATCGCCTCTTCCGCGGTATGGTTTTCCCATGTCTGAGCAGCAAGAAGAAGTCGCAAAGGATCGTACGGCTGTCGAACTCTTCGCTGGTGGGGGCGGATTGGCCATGGCGGTCCAGAACGCTGGCTTCCGTCCACTGCTGTTCAACGAGGTCGCCAGGTGGGCCTGTGAGACTCTAGCGGTGAAAGCTGATCGGGTTCCACCGAAGCAGCGGCCCCCGATCCCTGAGCCAGGTCAGCGTCCACCGTTGGTGGAGGGGGACATCCAGGAGCTCGACATGAGCTACTTGGCAGATGCGGGTGTGGACGTCCTAGCGGGAGGACCTCCGTGCCAGCCGTTCAGCCTCGGAGGCATCGCCAAGGGCGATGAAGACAAGCGGAATATGTTTCCGCAGATGTTCAAAGCGATCAGACAGATCCGACCCAAGGCCGTTATCTGTGAGAACGTGCGCGGGCTCCTGCGGCCATCCTTCGCCCCGTACTTTGAATACATCCTGAGGGAGCTGGAGCTACCCTTCGAGGAGCGTAAACCTGAGTCAACCTGGCAGGAGCATGACGCGACACTCCGAGAACGCATCGACCAGGCCGAGACCGACCCTAAGAAGCGCTACGTAGTCAGGGCGGTTCCAGTGAACGCGGCCGATTACGGCGTTCCCCAGATTCGCCACCGAGTGATCATCGTCGCCTTCCGGTCTGACCTTCCGGTTGATATGGACGCCTTCGAAGACTCGATGAAGAGGACGGAATACTCCGAAACAGCCCTAATCCGGTCCATGCTCGGCCTGGGAGAGGATGATTACTGGGCGCGACACCCCGGCATTCCTGATCATGTAAGGCAGCGTGTGTTGGCCCGCTTGCCGGAGAAGCCACCTGCGGATGACGGCAAGAAGCCGTGGCGAACGCTTCGGGACGCTATCGCTGGGGTGTGCGCTGGAGGCAAAGCGCTTCCCCCCATCACTGATGATCTCCTGGATCGAACCGACCACAACCTTGGCGATGTCACCGATCACATTGGCTGGCCCGACGCGAGGATCTACGACGGTCACACCCCCAACGAGCTCGATCGTCCGGCCAAGACTGTTAAGGCCGGCGTTCACGGAGTTCCCGGAGGGGAGTCCGTAATGCTCTTGGATGAGCGAGTCCGTGACAAGTCCGCCCCGGATGGTTGGCGCTACAAGCACCGGTATATGACTGTGCGCGAGACCGCACGGGTGATGACCTTCCCTGACGAGGTAAAGCTGAAGGGGCCACGTGGGGAGCAGATGCGGCAACTTGGAAACGCGGTGCCAGTGCTGCTGGGTGAGGTGTTCGCTAAGGCAGTGGCGGCCGCCCTGGACAAAGCGGAGAACTGCAAGTGAGTAGCTCGGCTAAGGATGCCCCGAGCCGCTGGAAGGACAAGTCTCCTCCGGACAGGGCGTGGAAGGGACGACCTGGCAGAAGTCGTACGGCAGTCGCTGCGGAGCAGGATCGAGCCGCTGGCGGACGCCACCGGCGGGTAGTAGGCCTGGGCGACGGCAGATTCGCCCGTGCCTCCGTGGAACTGAAGGTCCTCCCGAACACTCGCCGAATTCGCGCGTACTTGCGGTGGTCTGATCGACAGAAATCACCCGCGAAGTATCTAGGGCAGGTAGAGCACGATAGCCGTGCGGCGAACCTGGCTGAAGCATGGAGGCGGGCGTGGGCCAAAGGGCTGCTCATAGAGGAGCCACCCCCGGATAGTTCTTGGGCCTCCTCGCGTGCGGTTCGGGCTGTCATGCAGGCAAACCGGAGCAAGAACACCAAACCGGAGATGAGGATCCGGAGCTTGCTCCATAAGGAGGGCCTGCGATATCGCGTCGCGAAGCAGCCGTTGCCCGGGCTTCGGAGGAGCGCCGACATCGTGTTCCCCAAGGCACGGGTCGCCGTCTTCGTCGACGGGTGTTACTGGCATGGGTGCCCTGAGCATCATCGAGCGGCGACGATCAATGCCGAGTTTTGGAACGAGAAGATCGCAAAGAATCGGGCCCGTGATGAGGAGACGAGTCGAGTCCTCAATGAAGCCGGGTGGACTGTGATCCGAGTCTGGGAGCACGAGGATCCCAGAGAAGTCGCCGCGCATGTGTCAGCTGTGGTGCGTGGATCGAGTAGTTGACAACCTCCCCCGGCTCCTGGGCGGAGGACGTAGCCAACTAAATAGACTTCCCTTGTTCCGGCCTCATGCGGGAGATTTGTCCGCGATGATCGTGTCACGCAGTGACGTCGCGAAGAACGAGGAGTCGGTGTGGTCGCGGGGGAGCAACCCACAGGACCGTCTAGTGGCGGATTGGCCGATGGCTTCGAGGGCTACCTCTCACCGTCCGATGAGGACTATCGATCAGTCCTAACGTCGGGTCTCGTTGTCCTGGATACCAACGTCATGCTCAATCTGTACCGCTACGACCCTCAGACCCGTGCCGACCTCCTAGCCGTACTGGAGAGGCTAGCGAGGAACCTCTGGGTGCCCCATCAGGCGAAAGACGAGTTCTGGCGCAATAGGGAGCTTACGATCATAAATCGCCGAAACAGTGCGAAAGAAGCTATCTCGGCGTTAGATCGGCCAGAACGGCAATCGGGCGAGGTGATCGCTAATTGGGCGCGGAGCGTTGGCCTCCCAGAGGAGCGTCACACCGATCTACGAAAGCTCATCGAGGACACATTCAACACATTGCGAGAGGCAGTCAAGGGACCCACGGGCAGAGATCCACTGGCTGATGCTCGGGACACAAACAGAGACCCTGTCCTGGCCGCCCTCGCACCTCTCTTGGATGGTCGAGTTGGTGATGCCTTGCCTCAGGAGGACCTGGCAAAAGCGCTTAAGGAGGCCGATCGCCGTGCGGCTGAACAGATTCCACCGGGCTATATGGACCGCGATAAACCGGATCATCGTGGAGCAGGTGACTATCTGGTCTGGGAGCAGACCCTTCGAGAGGCCGCACACCATGGTGTAGATGTGCTGCTGGTCACAAGCGATGTAAAGGAGGATTGGTGGCGGAAAGTGCATGGACGATCATGTGGTCCTCGTCCAGAACTTGTCGCTGAACTCCGGCAAAGGGCTGGCAGTCGCCTCTTCATGCTCCAGCCGCAGGACCTCTTGAGAATCGTTGGGCGACTTCTGCAGGTGACCGTTCAACCGGAATCTGAGGCGGAGATCGCGCGCACAGCGCAAGGAACTCTTGGAGAAGGGGATACTAGTCGAGATCGCATTCGCCTTTATCTGGTCACAGCTCTCACTCAAGCTCTCCCCAACGAGGTCCAGGTACGTGTTGGGGGTTCGGCTGGCGCCTCAAAGTGGGATGTGACGATCGAGGCTCAAGGCATCACGCTGGCTGGCATCTGGATCTACGACCCAATTAAGCCGTTCAACGACATGGTCACGGACTCTGTGGGTTCGTCAGCCATGACGATGGCACGAGAGCTGCGCGGGGACAGTCCTGGTCAATTTGATCCATGGATGGGATGCCTCGTGGACCTCGCAAGCCTCGTTCGTGCTTTGGGGAATGAGTCCGATCATTGGCGCCGAGGAAGAGATACTGAGACGTGCCTTCCCGACCAGGCGGAGTCGACCTTTGCTCCCTATATAGAGCATATGATTAACGCGGGATTCAACCGTGTTGAGATGCTATCGGGGCTCGATGGGGTTGCGGATGCGGACTTTGAGAGCTTCTCTCGCGTTGATCAGTTGGTTGACCTCGTGAAGGACTACGTTATTAGTACACAAGCTAATTAGCAGACGGTAGCTTCAATTCGAAGCTAGCCCCGTTGCTGGGGCGTCGGTGGTCAGCTCAGGTTACCCGGTGGCAAGGCCCGACGAAGGAGGGCTGCGGCAGCCGATCGCCCCAGCCCGAGAGGCGAGTACCGAAGTCAGCGATCGTCCCAGCCTTAGCCGAACACTTTATTAGGAGTAAAGCGGAGGATCGTGGTCCAGGGCCGGCGCCGCTGCTCAACCGTGCGAGGCCGTACGGGACGGTCTGGCTACGTGAGGCGGCGTTGCTGTACTTCCTTGCTGTACAGCAGGCTACGGTTACCCGCGTGTCTGGTGGAAAGACGACCCGGAGCGCAGGGCCGCCAGGCCTGAGCACCGTTACCGGCCGTAGGGCCACACGCGACTAGCTCCCAATCTCGTTCAAGCCTCACACACTAAACCAGCGACGATAGCGCTCACTCGCGATTACCTCTTTATCGGACTTAGCGTTATTGCACTTCTGGCACAGGAGTTGAATGTTAGTGACGTCATTCAGTCCGCCATCCGCCAGTGGAACAACATGATCAAACTGTTCTTGAGGGAGGGCATCCAGCAGTCCAGATAGATCTTTGCCACAGATGGCACACTTACCGTGCTCGCGAAAAAACACAGCTCGCTTGACCCATTTCGGAATACGAACACGCCTAAGACGGCCGTCGCGGGCGAAATATCGGGCTATTGCAGGGTCTTCGATCGAGTTCACCTCTACATCGGCTATGAGATTTGCGACGAAGAGATTCAGTCGAGCCAGTAGCATGCGGTTCTGAAAGGCTATGTGAAAGACTTCCTCGGCGATTCGGCCCAGGAGTTTCTCATACGCTTCCGTGATGGAGAGCCATCCGAAGTAGTCGAAACACGCATCCGCTACCTTATTGGATTCCTGCCAGCGCGAGACATTGCGCATGACCGGATCGCGAACCATCTCACCGTCTGGGGGTGGAACCTCAAACGGCTCCCAGGGAATGCCATATACTCCCATCGCTAGGTCGACCGGCAGGTATCTCTTACGGACGGCACGGGACATGCTCTCGTCTACAAATTCCTCTCTAGAAATATACGGGCCAGAAGTGTCGTCATAAAATAGATCGTGCGCGAAGCGCTTGGCAAATGCGTGCAGGAGGCTTTCTTTTTGCCACGGACGAACAAAGGATGGATAAGACTGGTCGCCTAACAGATCTTCCCATTCATTGATAGTTCTATAGGGGTCCGCAGCGAAACGGGTTAGTTTCTGAGCGATTCTATATGTTCGAACATATTTGTGTTCAATCCAATCCCTGTCCGCGCTTCGGTCCGTCACAGTTCCTTAGCGTAACGTCCGGATTGGGGTCGCACAAAGGCACTCTTGATACCTCATGCCGCCGCACGTTCCCGAACCTTGAGGTTGTCGGCAAGAGGGCTGCCGCTCGTACCCTGATCACCTCGTACGCCGTCGATTCACTGCGGAGCGGCAGCGGGCCGGGGCGGAGCGTCAAGCCCGGCTTCGCGTGTACGTTCGTCGGTCGCCGTTCTTCGGTTATCTGTTGTACTGCGGTCACAGCTGGGCATGAGCGGAGGAGTCGGTCTGATGGGCTTGCCTGGGTCGATGGTGTGTGAGGTGATCAGGTTCCACCTCAGCCACTCCACGAACTCAGCCCATGCGAGATGATCATCTGTGGGCCGGGGATCTCTGCCGGAGACATGACCGACCGTTCGCAGGCCGGGGCCCGCACATCGATCGCTTTGTCGTACCCCGTGACACGCTTCGACTGCTCGCGCTGTACGTCGTCGTGGTCAGGCGCGTGGGCGCGCTGGCCGCGACCGGCCGGAGAGCCGCAGCGCGGCCAGCGACCGCCCAACGCGCGGCGGGCCGCCAACGGCGGGCCGCCCTTGATCACGTACAGATAAGTTGCTTTCTGATCTTGTTCTGTCGTGTGTCGTGTCTCGCTTGATGGTTGACACACTGGCCTCGCGTTATGCGTGACACCTTGATCGCTTTCTGTGCCTGATCGTGGCGTTATCGACGCTTCGGGAGAGACTCAGGTGGCATTGGTGGAGTTGAGCGTCGTGGAGCAGCGCTATCGCGCGGTGATCGAGATGTTGTCGGAGGTGAAGGGCGCCGATGTGGCCGACCGCGCCGCCGGGCCGTACGCTGACTCCGGCCGCCGTCGAGGCGCTGATTTGCGAGCTGCGGCGCTCTCATCCGCGGTGAGTGCCGCGAACCTGTTGTGGGAACTGGGGCGGCGTGGTGTCAACCGCTCTTCTCTGTGACCACGTAGGGGATCTTTAGCGCCATTCACCGTGGGCATGATCAGGTGGGGTTCGGCAGGGGGCAACCGTCTTCGTCTCCGCCGCCGCTGTGGGGACGTTTCTACTGGTAGCGGTGGCCCACTCGCCAGCTTGCAGGCACGCGGGCCACCTCGGTGCAGAACAGGTACCTGGATGATCACCGTACGGGGAGATCCGGCGAGCGTGGAGCGACGGCTCGTTGCCGGGAGGTTGCGTTGCCTGATGTGCAGCGGAGTCTTGACCGGCTGGGGGCTATGCGCGGGAGCGGTCGGTCCTGCGCTGGAACACCGAGGCCGGTGGTGACGAGAGGGGATGGGTGGCGATCCGGTGGCGGATCCGTCCGCGCCGGACTCGGTGCCGGGGCTGCCAGGCGACCCATGTGGTGCTGCCGGTGGAGTGTTTCGCCCGCCGGTCGGCGTCGGGGGAGGTGTTGTGGTGGGTGCGGCGGATGCGGGTGGCGGGTCGCAAGCCGGCGGCGATCGCCGCCCGGGCCGGGCTGCCGGTCTCGAGGGCGCGGGAGTGGGTGGCGCGGCTGGCGGCGCGGGCCGGGCCGGTCCGGGAGGCGTTCATGCGGCTGATGGACGTCATGGGCGGGGGCTGCTTCTGGCCGATGGCAGCGAGGCGAGGGTGATCACGGGTGGGCGATCCTTCCCGGTTATGTTTGATCACTTCGGCGGTGGTCCGCCGACAGTGCGGATAGTGTGTGCCGCGTTCGCCGCGTTCGCCGCGTTCGCCGCAGCGATGCGGTGCCGGTGACCGAACCGCAGCAGGTGCAGGCCATCGAAGTCGATCGGGTGGTGACCGACACGGGGAACCTGGAGATCGTCGGCCAGCAGGTCTGGCTCGGCCCCACAGGGCTGGGCTTCCATCACCTTGGGATCAGCGCCACGCACCTGCACGTGCTCACCGTTGGTGGCGAGGGCTTTGCGTGACGACTGAACAACAATGGTCCTTCTGATGATCAAGGTGATGTCAGGTCGAGGCTTGGGCTATGAATGCCCGTCTCGTGTTCTCGTGTCAGCTTGGGCTCTAGAATAGATTCGACTGCGTACCGCCTTTATGCGCTCGGGTGTGCCGGTCTGGAGCGGCCCCGGCTGATCTATCGAAAGAAATGTTTGCAATTGGCGAAAGTCGTTGCGCAATTTGCTTGGTGGCGACCTGTCCGAGGGTTGCGATAGCGGCAAGAAGGAGGCCCTGATGTTCGGCCGTAAAAAGGTGATCAAACGCTGGCTGTGTCCATGCGTCGCCGTCCAGTAGAGCATCAAAGCAAGTCAACTCTGCAGTCCGAAGAATATGGCGCGATACCTCCGGGTTCGTTCTAAATCGCTCTACTAGATCGATGTAGCTGCTCAGAAATCCTGGCGGCGTTTCGATGATCTCTCGGAGCTTGATCGGATGGATCTCCTGGCGTGCGGCACCTGCTTCGATATAGGCACGGTGAACGCGATCCATCATAAATTGGACTAGGTCGTCAGCCCGATTGAGTACATCAAGTATGTGATCGTCGTCAGGATTGCCTGCGGTAAGAGCTCTCTCAGTGCGTCGCCGAAGAACATCGGCGGGCACGAGATCCAGCTGCGCCGCATCCTGAAGCGCCGCCAAGAGAAGAGCGATGAGAGCGTGACCTGCAATGACTTGGCCGGTAGGTTCAGGTAGAACGCCTCGCCTTTCAATAGCCCGTCCAAGATTTCCCAAAGCTCCAAGGATTGCGTATGGACTTGCGAGGAGTGCATCATGACGGAGGAAGGTGATAACGTCAGAAGATAGCTCTGGAAGTCCTTTGAGCTGAGAGTCAGTTCGGGCCTCGGCGGCTAGACATGCCTCCCCTCCAAGATGCGCAAAGGTTTCGGGAAGCCATTCATGCGCGGACTCTCGGTGCTGTAGAGTCGAAATATCCATGATTCCGATGTCCAGTCGTCGTGCCAAGGCGCGACCTCGACGACTTACAGTTGGACGAACGAGGACTGCTCGTTGTATCGCTAGATATTGGCGCAAGCCCGCCAAGCAGAAAAGCCTGTCGGCCTCCTTGGCTTCGCCTTTCTCGCCTTTACATTCAAGCGTTGATCGACTCACTCGGAGGCGAGGGTCCACGTCGATAGCTAGGATATCAAGGTCGGTCAGTATGTCCCGGCCCGGTTCAGCATCCTCGGCTCGTACAGGGACACGCAATCTGGAAAATGCGCCTTCCGCAAACTCCAAGCGCGCCACCCTCAGCTCCAGCCCGGTGCCACTGTCGCGACTCATGTCACGTCGATCTGCGGCCCTTGACTCGCGCCGACGCCGACCGCTGGATGCTCTCCCGGCTTCCTCGCCGCTATGGGCATTGTGTACGGAATCCGTTCTGTTCGTAGGGTCCGTCATACGCTCAGCGACTCCTAAAAGTGCCCCGGGTGGTCTCATCTCGAAGCGCAGAAATGAGGCGCGCCTGCTCCACGTCGTCAGCCTTCGCGTCCACTGCCAAGCGTGCCCGTTCTCGGTCAATGTGAACATAGCGTTGCTGAGCGCGGAGCGCGGCTACGCCATTTGAAGCGTTGCCGGAATCATCGCGTTCGCTGAGGATTGTCAATGCGTCCTCGGCGACATCGGATTGCAGGAGCTCCATCCGGAAACGGCCGTCACTGCTACCTGGCACGACTCGTACGATCCCTGCGGTCTCGAGCATCGGATAATCCGTGCCAATGGGTGAGGCGTCCCCTGCCTCCCCGTACTTGATAAGACTGGAGACGAAGGCGGCGGGATTATAGAGTTTATACGTAGCGAAGGTAGCAGCGTAGATCATAGAACCGACGAGCTGACGTACTTGCCCGGACGGGTCGCCAGCGGTCCCCCCGAATGGACTCCGGTTGAGGTGGGGGGTGAAGAGAAAAGCGCGTTCCTCGCCAGTAGATGTCTGGATTACGGATCGTTGGACCAGCCCTTGCGCCACGGCAAACGATATCCACTTAGGCTCGGTTGCAGTCACCTGAGCTTCAGGCATGCCAGGCTTGGCTGCAATCTCCTCCAGCAGCGCAGCGACTTCACTGGTGGCTTTAGCTCTAGCTGCATAAAGTGCGGCCCTGGCCATCTCCTCACCAGCAGTCCACACGTTTGGGTTGAAGACGACCTCTGCGTTGTCGTCAGTTACGACCTTCTTAACAAGAGAGATCGACGTAAGGTGTCGGAGTGCTTCGTCAGCAGCCTCGTCTCCCACTGGCTGTCCCTGAGCATCGAGTGCTTCACTACCGACTTGCAATGCTTGTTCGACGAGCAATGGTTGGAGGGTCGTGGATCGCAGGATCGCTAGCGCTGCCCACTCGCATTCGGTGACGCCGGCCATCGTGAGGACCTGGCGTGCTGCCTCAACTAGCTGCGGAGGCGCGGGGATGGTCTCGGACACTGCCAGTGGCTTCTGGTTGCGATCGCGCTGAACCTTCACCCAGTTGAGCATCTCCAGAGCCACAAGTGCGTCCCGCAATTGCCGACGACCGAGATAAGCCTCAGTAGCAATTGCTGTAACTCGCTCAGGAGTGCTCGTTCCCGATCTGCGGAGCCGGAAAGCCATATCAAAAATCTGCCCAGCGAACTCCAGCTGTTCCAACCCGGCCTTCGCTGGGCCTGCCGCGTACGCTGAAAGATGACGCGATAGGCCAAGGACAAGCTCCGTGTCGCTGAGCATCAGCCCTCCTTCGTGCAGCCGCTAGTCGACCAATTGCTCCCGTAAAGTACGGGTTTGCGTCAATTTGGTCGATCCATCGTGACTTCTGGTCAGATGGCAGCATAGTTGAGCTTTCTGAATCTTGTGCACATACGCTGCTCACGGCGGATGGGCTGATCCAGCGGTGGATGGGTGAGGCTGGGCTTGCAGACTTCCATGATCGGGCTGAAGCTAACCCGTTCAGCTCTTCCTTTGCGCCGGCACACAAGTCCACTACCGCGCTCCTGTCAGCCCCTGGCGGCTGACCTGGTTGCGGGTGTAGACGGTTCGGCGCTTGCCCAAACGCGTTCGAAGCTGGCCAGGTAGGTGGCTGCGGCTGCTTCCTGTTCGATAACCCGAAGATGGATGACAGGGGCTTGAGCAGCAGGTGTTCCGTAGGCGTGGGTGTTGACGAGGAGCTCGGTGTCGGCGCGGTAGATCGAGTTGTAGAGCACCGTTTCGTGGAGGCGGATCTCTGCGTTGTCTGTGCCGGCGAGGGGCTGGTACAGAGCGAGCGCGTTCTGGACCCGGGCGGCCATGACGTCGGAGCCGATGGCCTCGTCGATGCCGCGCGCGGCCACGGCACGGGCTTCAGGATCGCCGAGCAGGACACGTACTCGCACGCCTGCCTTGGCTTTGTTGATCAAGAGGCGGATGATGCCGGTGTCCTCGGCGAGGAAGAGGCCGCTGTAGGTCAGGATGCCGATCTCATGGGTGGCCGACTGGAGCAGGTGCCGCCATGTGGCTCGTGGGATTGCCCAGCGGTGTGGGTAGATGGCCAGCACTTCGTCATTGAGAGCACGATGTTGCTGGCTGATCTCTGGCCAGAGTTCGGTTTCCTCGACCTGGAGGAGGTCGGCGATGGCCCAGCGGTGGCGCGGGTAGGGGATGCGCCCTTTGAGCCAGCGGTACACGGTCTTGGGGTCAACCGCGAGGTGGGCGGCGACGTCCGCAGGCTGGAGGCGGGCGTTGGTGAGGGCGTGGCGAAGGTTGTTGTTCATGGGCGCACCTCAAGCGTGACCAGGTGTTGCGCCTGCGACGCTAGCACGAGACGTCCCTAGACGTCCCTGAGTTGCGGTGTAGAGATTCCGCCATCCGGGCGAATCTCGACATGCACAGTCCGTGACAACGAAGGGACGGCTCGTCATGACGAGCATGAGAGAACAACAGTACGCCTACGCAAAGCGAGTGCTGACGGCGCTCGGAGACCAGCTTACGAAGCGGCAGATCCCTGCGGCACCGGTCGTGGCCGAGGACGGCCGGCCCGGTCTGGACGTCACCGACGGTGGGCTCCGCGTCCGCCGGGTCTTCGTCCATCTCGCGTTCTGCTGGTTCTACTGGGGCGACCAGGGCGATGAGCGGGTGACGTGCTTGCGCCTGGAGGTCGCCGTCGAGCGAATCGTGCAGGCCGCGCGGAAGGGCTGGCGCGAGGGTGAACAAGGTGACCTTGGCATCGACCTGCGCCGGATCGCCGACGCCTACCGGACCTGAAGCGCATCGACAGTGAGCAAATGGCTGACCGGTTGGCGGATCTTCACTCAGATCGTTGGCCGGCTTCGACGAAGGATCGAGATGGGGATGTACCCGGTGGGTTCGATGCTGCCGTCCGAGGCGGCACTCTGCGCGGAGTTCGGGGTCGCACGCAACACGGTACGGCGGGCGCTGGCCGTATTGGAGGACGAGGGCCTGATCCTCACCATCCCGTCCAAGGGCCGGGTGGTCCTCGGCGGTGACAAGCCCAAGGACGAGCCGTACCTGTACCAGGTGATCGCACGGGAGTTGCGAGGCCAGATCGAGCGTGGAGAGCTGGAGCCTGGGACCACACTGCCCAGCGAGGCGCAGCTGCGGCGACAGCATGGAGTGTCACGGAGCACCGTACGGCAGGCACTTGCCATGCTGGAGCGGGAAGGGCTGATCATGTCAGAGCACGGGCGAGGGCGGTTCGTACGCCGGTGAGACGTCCTGGGACGTCCCAGCAAATGCTCTGGATCAATTCCGGCATCCTGTGCCTATCGTGAGCATGTGGGACAAGCTGAATGGGCTCATGACCTCGCCAAAGATCTGCTGGAGACGACGTTGCCGCGGCGCTGGGCGCACACCCAGGGCGTAGCCGCTCGCGCTGTGTCGCTGGCACCCATCCTTGGCGACGAGGCCGACACCCTGACCGCCGCCGCCTACCTACACGACATCGGATACGCCCCCGATCTCGTCGCGACCGGCTTCCATCCCCTCGACGGCGCGCGACACCTGCGCGACGTCCACCAGGCCGACGACACGCTCTGCCGCCTGGTCGCACATCACTCATGCGCCGTGAACGAGGCTCTTGAACGGTCACTGTTCACCGAGCTGACCCAGGAGTTCGACGAGGAACGGCCGGAACTGGTACAGGCGTTGACCTACTGCGACATGACCACCGGTCCGGACGGGCGGCATCTCGACGTCACTGAACGCCTGGCCGAGATCCATTCCCGCTACGGGGCAGATCACCTGGTCAGCCGATCGATCAGCGCTTCGACGCCGTGCATCCTGTCCGCGGTGCGGGCAGTCGAGGCAGCGCTAACCGATATAAGGCAGGGCGGTACCGGCTAGATAGTGCTCGATGCGCATCCGCATCGACCGGTCCATCTGCAGCTCGGTGACCTGCCTGCGAGGCACCCAGCGGACCTCGCGGGATTCATCGCTCGGCGTCGGCTCGCCGCTGATCGCCCGACCTGTCAGGACGAGAGAGAACTCCTGGCGAGCCTCGCCGTTGGAGGTGTAGAGGATCACGTGCCGGGGGTCGCTGTAGGTGCCGACCAAGCCGGTGATCTCGCAGACAATGCCGCTCTCTTCGCGCGTCTCCCGGATGGCGGCTTGCGGGATGGACTCGCCAAGGTCGATCGCCCCGCCAGGCACGGCCCAGTTGCCGTTATCGCTGCGGCGGATCATCAAGATCTCGTCCGCGGCGTTGGTGACGATGACGTTCACGGACGGGACCAGGCTGTTGGGCGCTGGGGCGTCGGAGTCGTCGTAGTAGTCGATCCGCTTGGCCATGGCTCAGGAACCTATCTGTCGTGCGCCTTCCCAGACGCGCTCGAAGCTTTCGGCGTAGGTGGCGACCATGTCGCCGCCGATGACTCTGCGTAGGTGCAGGACCGGCGCGTTCCCGGCCGGGACGCCGTAGACGTGGGTGTTGATGAGGAACTGATCGTCTGCGCGGTAGATCGAGTTGTACAGGACCGTGGCGTGCAGCCGGAACTCGATGTTCTCGCGTCCCTGGAGCGGCCGGTACAGGACGAGGACATTGCGGATCTTGGCGGCCATGCCACCGTCGATGCCCTCGTCCTGGCCGCGCTGTGCCACCTCGGCGCAGTCCGGATCGCCGAGCAGGATGCGCACCCGTACCCCGGCATCCGCCTTCTCGCCAAACATGCGCACCAAGCCTGTGTCGTCGGCGAGGAACAACCCGCTGTAGACCAGCACGCCGATCTCCTCGGACGCGCTCGCGAACAGACGTCCCCACACGTCCCGGGGAACGGCCCAACGGTGCGGGTAGACGGTGACGATCTCCGACTCTGATGCCGAGGCGACCTGTTCGCGGGTCAGGGCCTCCGGCCAGAGGTAGGTCTCCTCCGTATCGAGGTAGGAAGCCACCGCAAATCGGTGCTTTCGGTACGGCGCACGGCCCTTGGTGATCCACCGTTCGACCGTCTTTGGGTCAACCTGGATCGCATTGGCCAGGTCGGTGATGCTCACGCCCTTCTGTAGAAGGGCGGCACGTAGCCGTTCGTTCGCCATCTCACCTGCTCCGGGGACGTCCGGGGACCTGGACATCGTAGGCCGGACGTCTTGAACATGTCCCGTCGTGTAGTGATCTCGTCCTAACTCTCCGTCGCAATCTTGGTGTCACACAGCAACACCGGAGCGACTGGAAGGAGAGGTGATCACCATGAATCACGACATCTACCCGGACCCCACCTGCGAGTGCGGGGCACAGCTTGACGAGGGCCAGGCGCGCTGCCGCAAGTGCCTGGCGCGGGATCGCTGGCTCAGGAAGCAGACGGCCAAGCGCAAGGGCGGCAAGCGCCGCAGCGGAACCCGGCGTCCCCCGCGGGCTCCTCGCGGCCTGGCCGCGGCGGGGGTGATCTGGTCATGACCACGATCCCGCTGATCATCGCCGGAGTCCTCGGCGTCACCCTGCTCGTGGGCTACATCGTGGTCCTGGTCGGGATCCGCCGCGAGGACAAGGCGCTGAGCCTGCGTCAGCGTCCGAATGGGGCGTCGGCCTCGCTGGCGCGGAAGGTTACCGGCTGCTACGCCCGGAACGGTGTGTCGTGGACGTAGCCAACTGCTTCTCGACGCGTGCCAGACGTTCCGCCAGGTCGCGAACGGCGGAACGCAACTCGGTCACCTCACCCGCCAAGTCGGCGGCGGGCGCTTGGTCGGTGTCGCGGACGAACACGCCCTTGCCCTGCTGGCCGATCACGAGGCCTTCGTTGCGCAGGATGCCGACGGCCATCTTCACCACCGACAGCGAAGCGTCGTACTGCTCGGCGAGTTGGGCGGTGGACGGCAGAGGAGTGCCGGGCGCGAGAGAGCCGCCGCGGATCTGCTCTCGGAGATCGTCGGCGATCTGAAGGTAGCCGGGTCGCCCGGTTTTCTCGACCATCGCTGTCCATCACACCACGAAACAACAACCAAGCCAACCGAGAGGACGTTGACAACTGAGCCAACTAGGTTAACTATGTTGGCTAGGACGAATAAGGAGGTCACAGTATGCGTTCCGTTCCCATCCCCGTGGATGTCAGCAAGCTCGCCATCACCTGCGTCAAGGCCCCGCGTCCGCGGGTGCTCAACCGCGACACCGGCGAGATCAAGACCGACAAGAACGGCAACACCGTCTTCGAGGTCACCGTCTCGGTAGAGGACGAGTTCGGCCGGATCGAACTCGTCAAGATCGCCACCACCGGAGAGCCGCCCATCAGCGTCGGTGATCAGGTCAACCCGGTCGGCCTACTCGGCTACGTCTGGGAGATCGCCGGCCGATGGGGCATCAGCTACCGCGCCTCGGCCCTCCTCCCCGTGCGGGAGACCGCCGATGCGTGACGCGCTCCTCGCGCTCACAGCCCTGGTCGCTCTCGCGGCCGGGCTGTGGGCCTGGCGCCGCTGGCACCATCAATCGTTCTGGCTGGTAATCGGATTCCCGATCACAGCCCTGTCCGTACGCGCCTCCTGGCGGCGGGTCGCCCTCGGTTGCGGGCTGACCAAGAAGCGGCAACGCTTCTGGTTCACCACCGTGCCAGGCATGATCGCCTCCACCGGCGTCGTACGCGTCAAGCGCCGCTTCCAGCGCATCGCGGTGGACACCAAGCCGTTCATGTGGCTGCCCATGCCGACCCGGCACGGCTGGCGCGTCACCCTGCACACCCTGGAAGGCCAGACCCCCGGCGACTACGCCGACGCCGCCGAAGCCCTGGCGCACTCCTGGGGCGTACACGCCATCCGCGCCTCCTCGCCCCGACCCGGGCGAGTGGTGCTCATGGCCACCATGCGCGATCCGCTCGTCAACGTCGATCACCTGCCCGCCTCGACGGACCTGCTCAAGGTCACCGTGGGACGGCTGGAGAATGGCAAGCCGTGGACCATCGACTTCCGCACGGTGCCGCACTGGCTGAACGCGGGCGCGACCCAGTCCGGCAAGTCGAACCTCGCCAACGCCCTGATCGTCGGGCTGTCTCCGCAACCCGTCGCCTTGGTCGGCTTCGACCTCAAAGGCGGAGTGGAGTTCACCCCGTACAGTCCACGCCTGTCCGCGCTCGCCACCTCGCGCGCCGAGTCGGTCACGCTGCTGGAGGACCTCGTCGACCTGATGGTCGATCGGATGGGACTGTGCCGTCAGGCCGGTGCCCGCAACATCTGGCAACTCCCGCCCGGTATCCGCCCGACCCCGATCGTGGTCCTGGTCGATGAGCTGGCCGAGCTGTACCTGATGGCCGACAAGAGCGAGAAGGACGAGATCGCCAAGACCTCGACCGCGCTGCTCCGGGTGGCCCAGCTCGGCCGAGCGTTCGGCATCTACCTGTTCTGCTGCGGCCAACGCATCGGCTCCGACCTCGGACCCGGCGTCACCGCCCTGCGTGCCCAGTGCTCGGGACGAATCTGCCACCGGGTCAACGACCCGGAGACCGCCACCATGACCCTCGGCGACCTCGACCCGGCCGCCCTGGTCTCCGCCCGCGCCATACCTGCCGAGACACCCGGCGTCGCGATCGTCGCCGGTCAGGACGGCCAGTGGTACCGCGCCCGCTCCCTCTACGTCACCGAGCAGGCCGCCGAACACGCCGCCCGCACCCACGCCCACCTCACCCCGCCCTGGGAAGAGATCACCACCCACCTACCCGAAGCCGCCAACGCCTGAGAGTCCGAAGGGAGGGCAACGATGCGACGCTTGGCCTACTGGCTGCTCGACACCGGCCCCGTCCTCGTCCTGGCCATCATTGCCGGTGCCGGATCGTTCACCCACATCCGCGACACCGCCGCCGAGCACGGCCAGACCGGCTGGATGTCCTGGGCCATCGCCGTCTGCATCGACCTGACCTGCGTCATGGCCGCCCGCGAACGCCAACGCGACAACAAGACCGGCAGAAGCCCGCGGGGCCTGGCATCGTGGCCCGTCCTCGTCCTGGTCGGCGGCATCGTCCTGTCCCTGGCCGCCAACCTCGCCCAAGCCGCGCCAACCGTCTGGGGCTGGATCACCGCCGCCACCCCGGCAGGCGCCTTCCTACTCGCCGTCTCGATGCTCGAACGCCGCGCCTCCCACACCCATCCTGCGACAACCAAGGCTCCGGAAGGCTCGTCCTCGCCCGTCCTGACACCGTCCGCCGTCCCGGAACTCGTCCCCAGCGGCGAGCAGGACCAGGACGACCGCCAGGACAACCAGGCAGACAGTCCCGCCCCGGCACTCGTCGACTACGCCCGCCGTGTCGCCGACGAACACCAGGCCAAGCATGGCAAACCGATCACCCGCGACGTTCTGCGCGCCCACCTGGGCGTATCCAACCAACTCGCCTCGGACCTGCTCCGCACCCTGCGCACCGCCTAACACGGAAAGGAGATCACCCGATGACCCGCAACCGCCGCCTTGACCTCATCAACGGCCTACTCGACCTGGCCGCCTTCCTGGAGGCACACCCCGAGGTGCCCGTCTCCTCTCACGTCGTTGTCCACCACTTCCCCGAACACGACAGCGACGGCGACATGTGCGCCGAGATCGACGAGATCGCCACCCGCGTCGGCTCCAGCATCGAATTCGAGGACTCCCCGTACGGCCACTACGCCACCACGGTCTGTTTCGGACCGGTGGAGTACCGCGCCGTGGCCGTCCTGGCAGCCGCCCGCGCCCTCCACGCTGCCGAAAGAAGCTACACCGGCTGCGTCCAGCCTGACCCGGAACCCACCACCTGACCAGTAGGAGAAGCGACCATGCGCATCCGCCTCGACGGCACCCGCGCCGAAGTCATCGACGCCCTGTTCCGCCTACGCCTGAACTTCACCGTCACCGGAGTCTCACGCCTGTACCCCGACCGCGCCAAGCCCTCGCACTGGCGCATCTACCTCACCACCACACCGCGCGAAAGGAGGTGAACAGCCCATGATCGAAGTCATCCACTACCGCTGCTGCACCTGTACCGGAACCGGCCTCGACAACGACCGCAACCGCTGCCGCGACTGCGACGGCACCGGCATCGACAACCACGGCGCATAACGCGCAGCGCCCCCGGCCTGGCCGCACATCCGCCAAGACGACTGCCAGGTCGGGGGCCATCCCCTCACCCGAACGAGCGAAAGGAGGCTTCCATCTTGCCTGCATCCACCACCAACCCGCACGCCCTTGCAGGCGTAATCGCCCGACTCAACGCCCCGGACTACGACCGATGGGCCGCCCAAATCCGCGCCACCGGCGGCTGCCGTCAGCCCATCCACCTGCGCGGCAAGGTCGAACACTACGACCGCGCCATCGGCCGACTCCTGCACCGCTACACCACCCGCCACGAACCCGACGGAATCCTCCGCCTGCCCTGCAAGACCCGCCGCGCCTCCCGCTGCCCAGCCTGCGCCGAGATCTACCGCGCCGACACCTACCACCTCATCCGCGCGGGCCTGATCGGCGGCAAGGGCGTGCCGGAGAGCGTCACCGGCCATCCCACGCTGTTCGTCACCCTTACCGCGCCAAGCTTTGGAACGGTCCATGCGCGGTGTGAGAAAGACGGCAAGGTCCTGCCCTGCCACGCCCGCCGCAACGCCGAAACTTGTCCCCACGGGCGCGTCATGTCCTGCACCGCCAAGCACCGCCCGGACGATCCCCACCTCGGCGAACCGCTGTGCCCCGACTGCTACGACTACACCGGCTCGGTCCTGTTCAACGCCGTAGCGCCGCTGCTGTGGAAGCGCTTCGCCGATTCCCTGCGCCGCCACCTGACCAAACTCGGCGGACTGACCCTCAAGGACCTCCGCGAACACCTCACCGTCTCCTTCGCCAAGGTCGCCGAATACCAGCGCCGCGGAGTCGTCCACTTCCACGCCGTCATCCGCCTCGACGGTCCCGGCGGCCCGGCCGCATCACCACCGCCTTGGGCCAACGCCGATGCCCTGACTCAAGCAGTACGGCACGCTGCTCACGCCGTCAGCGCCCTCGTGCCCGCCATAGACGACCAACCCGCCCGCCTCCTCAAATGGGGGACTCAACTCGATATCCGCCCCATCACCCTGAACGGCGACCTCACCGAACAGACCGTCGCCGGCTACATCGCGAAATACGCAACGAAAGCGGCCGAATGCGTCGGTACCCTTGACCGCCGCATCAGCCCCCTCGACAACCTCGACGCCTTCAACCTCCGTAAACATCCCAAACGCCTGATCGCCGAATGCCTCCGCCTCGCCGCCATCGAGGACCTGGCCGACCTCCGCCTCGCCAACTGGGCCCACATGCTCGGCTTCCGCGGCCACTTCTCCACCCGATCCCGCCATTACTCCACCACCCTCGGCGAACTCCGCGCCGCACGCGAGCAGCACGCCCGCGACCGCGACATCTCCACAGGCCGCCTGCCCCTCTTCGAGGAGGACACGGTCCTCGTCATCAGCGAATGGACCTACGCGGGCAAGGGCTACAGCCTCGGAGACCAAATCATCGCTGCCGCAATAGCAGGGACTCGCACCCCAGAAATGGCGGGTGGTGCCCGATGAGTCGCCGTGACGAACTGCTGACCGTCCCAGAGGTCCTCTCCGAACTGGGCGGGGTCTCCCGTCGCACCTTCTACCGCTGGCGCGAGCTCGGCCGTGCGCCGGTCTGCATCCAACTCCCCAACCTCGAGCTCCGCGTCTGGCGGAGCGACCTCATGTCCTGGCTCGACTCGCGGCGGGAGGCCAGGTGAAGACCACCTACGACGTGAAGCTCGGCCAGATCCAGCAGCGCTCCAACCGCGGCACGCTCGTCTACATCGCTCGGTGGCGGGCTGCTGGCAAGCAGAGGTCGAAGAGCTTCCGGACCAGGGGACTGGCCAACGCCTTCATGTCCGACCTGCGGCAGGCAACCAAGGTGGGGGAGGAGTTCGACGTTGTCACCGGCCTGCCGGTGTCGATGCTCGCGCCCGGCTCTTCCGGGCCGACGTTCCTGGAGTTCGCTCAGGTGTACGTGCTCAGGCGATGGAACACCTCGGCGGCCCGGACTCGTGAGACGGATGCGTACGCGTTCCTGACGCTGGTCCCTGCCCTGGTGGCCGACGTGCCCCGCCGCCCCTCCGCCGAGGAGCTCCGGGAGGTTCTCCGGACTCACGTTCTCCTCCCGAAGAACAGGCGCGCCAACCTGACTACGACGCAAGCTGCGGCGTTGAGCTGGCTGGAGAGGGCGTCCCTTCCGCTATCGGCGCTGGGAGAGGCGCACATCCTTCGTGCCGCTCTCGACGCTATCTCGATCACCTTCGCCGGTATCCCGGCGGGAGCGAACACGGTACGGCGCAAGCGCGCCATCCTGCATCACCTGCTGGAGCACGCGGTAGAGCAGAAGGTGTTCAGCAGCAACCCGCTCGACGAGATCAAATGGACGGCACCCAGGGCCGTGACGGTCATCGACCCGCGCACGGTGGTCAATCCGCTCCAGGCACGTGAGCTTCTCGACGCCGTCCCCAAGGTGGGCCGTAAGCGTGGTGCCCGGCTCAAGGCGCTGTTCGCCTGCATCTACTACGCCGCTCTCCGACCGGAGGAGGCGGCGGACCTCCGGGTGAGGAACTGTACCTTGCCGGAGTCGGGCTGGGGCCTGATCGTTCTGGAGAAGGCCCGACCCCAGGGAACGAAGCGCTGGACCAACACCGGCGAAACCCACGAGTCGCGCAGTTTGAAGCACCGCGCGGACAACGAGACGCGAGAGATCCCAATACCGCCCGTCCTGGTCGCCATGATCCGCGAGCACATTGCCGGGTACGGTACGGCCAAGGACGGAAGGATCTTCCGCACCGGCACCGGCGGCTCCTACTCCAGCTCGGCCTACTCGTACGTCTGGCAGGAGGCCCGCAAACTCGCGCTCACCCCGGAACAGGTCGCATCGTCGCTGGCCGCCAGGCCGTACGACCTGCGCCACGCGGCGGTTTCGCTCTGGCTGAACGCAGGAGTCCCGGCCCCCGAGGTCGCCAAACGCGCCGGTCACAGCGTTGACGTCCTGCTGCGGGTGTACGCCAAGTGCATCGACGGCCAGCAAGATCACATCAACGGCAAGATCAACAACGCCTTGGACACATAGCTCACGCTTATCCACCTTCGGCCCTGGCTCGACCCGGGGCCGATTCACTTCGCGCGGCTCGCCACGCCGCGTCATTCCCGCCAAACGTCGACACGCTGCGGCACCCTGACAGGCACGCGCAGCCAGAGAGGAGGACCATGCATCAAGACCACGACCGCCCTGCTCCGTCATCCAGAGAGCTCCGCTCGCTGAGGCGGCCACCGTACGGCATGCCGCTTCGATCTCGGCTCCACACTGCGTCCGATTCTCTCTCCTGGCGAAGGTACTCAACCCCAGCCCCACCGAAGAGATCGACCATGCGAACTCGGGATCGCCTGACCCGTCCGGCGCTTCTCGCAGGATTCCTGGCGTGCGTAGGCTTCGGCGTCTGGTCGAGTACGTGGGGCACTGACAGCGCCTTGCCTCGAACGAACGCCACTTCGATGCCGACTCCACGGCTGAGCGTTGCTGAACGGTCGATCGTGCTCACCTCGCCTGTGCCATCTATGCCCGCGCCTCGGACGCCGCCACCCTCAGCGACGCCCAGCTCACGTCCCAAGGTGTCGAAGGGCAAGGCGATATCGTCGGGGAAGGGTCATCGATCGGCCACCTCCGCTGTGCCGCGTAAGCGCCCTGAGAACGTTCCGGCGACCTCGCACAGGAAGACAACGACTCGCGTTGATCGTGTGGAAGAGCCCAGGCGTATCGATCGAGAGGACAGCAGCGAGAAGCGAGTGGCGCCGCTGATCGCCGCGAAGTGCGACGAACTGTTCCCGCCTTCCCTCCCTGAGTTCCGGGTTCGTAACCGCGCATGCCACCTGCTTTACGGATAGCGCGTCAACGGCAGGCAGCGGAGATCCCGGAAGAGCAGGCTGGGCTTCGGGCCGACAACATGGCGGTTTCGCTGATATTGCGCTCAGATGGCCGCGATGCCGATTTGAGGCCGTCCGTTACCAAGCGAGTGTAATTCCGGTTGTTTATAGAGGTACGTGGGGCATTTACCGTGATTGGCTGGTGTGCTTGACTCCTGCCCTGTAACCACACCCTCTGGGAGGGTTCATGGGGGAGTTCGTCGGGATCGACCCCAGCGGGGCAGAACAGTTGATGCGCCAGCTGACCATCGGCAAGAGTGTCCTTGCCCAGACGCGACCCGGGCTGGAGGCGGCCATCGCCGAGGCAGGCGCGTCGTGGACCGGGCCACAAGGAGTGGCTGCCATGCACCGGTCCTGGGCGTTCTTCGATGACACGCAGCGGGATCTCAAGTGGCGGATGGACACGCTCAAGCAGATGGTCCCGAACTCGGGAAACGGTCTGCTGAGCGGGGTCCTCACGTTCAACAACGAAGCGGAAGCCGCCCGGCAGGGAAAGGCCGACGCAGCGCCTATCGCCGCGGCCCTCAAGCAGCATGACGTCCAGAACTCGGTGAAGAGCTGGCGTGACGTGACGGCTGCCGTGGCGGCGACGAAACAGAAGTTGAACGATCCCGCCTACGCCGCTTCCTTGCTGGCCGCCCTCGGCCCGGACAGATTCCGTGCGCTGTTCAGGCACTGGATGAAGGACAAGGGCCCCGCTGCCATGGACATGGGACTCCCGCCCTCTGTCCTTCAGCAGGGTCGCGAGGATCTGGGCCCGCTGGCCGAGGCCTACGCGAACGCCGAGCGTGCCGGACGGCTGGGTGAGGAATGGCGCGAGAAGTTCATGGAGGGGACCGATCCCGGCACGCTGACGGCGCTGGTCGCGATGTCCAAGCCTTCGAGCACGCTTCTCAACCAAGTGGCGCGTCGCGTCCTGGGCCGTCCGCTGACCGCAGATACGCCATCGAGCCCGAACTGGAACCTCAATGTGCTGGTGGAGGCCTATGACGCCGACCCGCAAGCGCTGCAGACGCTGCTGGCTGAAAGCAAGGACGCTGCGGGCTCGCTACTGCATCCGGGCCGGTGGCGATCAACTCGTCTTCCTGACTTCGAGAAGCGGTTGGCCGGCGTGCTGGACAAGGCGCTGAGACCAGGTGCGGGTGATGATCGCGTACGCGAGCGGGCCTGGCTCAACATCATTAGTGGCGTAGGTGTCGACGGCACTCCCTGGCTTGGTGGTCAATGGATTCAAAACGCGTTGGTTCTTCCCAAGTTTAAGGACTCACCGGTCAGCCAAGTGCTGGCCAAGAACGTGGTGCCCTACCTCGACAAGCTTGCACGTGTACAGGCAAAACAGTCTTCACCCAAGCTCACTTCGCTGTATCCGCCGCCGCCGTGGGACAAGCTCAACGCCGACGTGGCATCGCGGTTCTTCGGTGCCGTGATGCAAGATAAGGGGGCGGCCGACACGCTGTTGAAGGCATGGCATGAATACACAACGAATATGGACATCGGCCGATTCCATCCATTCGACAACGACGAAAAGATGCGCGCCGGATTTGTGGCTCACAGCGCTCTTTCGGGTGGGGCGGCGAATCTGCTTTTGGAAGGCTCCGCTCATGCGGAGTGGAGCGATGATGAGTATGCCGACTGGATCGCCGGTGTCATGCTCATGCCCGTCGATTGGCTCTCCAACAAATATTGGCCTATCGACAACCCCTCAACCGCGACCGCACGAGACCGAGGCCAGGATGACGCCAAGGACGCACTGAAGGAGATGATCACGGACTACTTCGACGGGAAAACACCTGAGACTGCGGAGGCAGTTGCCGACAAGATCATAACTGTACAGACGACCTGGGTGATCGAATCATTACGCCAGCATAAGCAAGAGCCGTTGACAGAGGCGGACCAAGACATGGTTGAAAAGGCGTTCCGAGGACGGCTGTATGACGCCCTGGTCGATGCGCTGAAGAAACGGGGAGGATGAGCATGTCCTTCCCCGACCCGGGCCAACTGCTCAGGCAGGCTGCTGAGAAGGAGTTGCTTGCCGCTACCCTTACTCGATACGCCAAGGCTCTGGAGGAGGTCTTCGTTGGCACTCTGGCGAATCCTCAGACCGTTGAGGCGTTTTGGAAGGGGCCTGCCGCAGGTCGGTTCAACACCCAGGCGGCACAGTTGCGGCGCGAGGTCGAACTCCTCCGGGAGAGTTGCGCTTCCTCTGCCGACCGCCTACGTAAACAGGCCGACCTGATGCGCAAGGAGGCGGCCCAGTTGCCCTGACTGCCATATGGCAGTCAGCGGTCGCGAGCGTAGCAATTGGTCTTGCCGACGATCATGATGTGGGGCTTCGGGTCCTTGCGTACGGTCAGAATAAAGGTCAATCCCGTCTTCGGGTTGTGCATAACGGACACGCCCAGGTTCGCATCGCGAAGGTCCCGCTGGCCCACAATCGTGTCGTAGCCCATGAGCCCCAGCAGGCCTCGCACCAAGCCGGCGGAGTTGTCCGGCATGTACGTGTCAGGCTGGCCGGAGAGATCCCCCTGAGCCCGGAAGAATCGCTGCACTTGGCCAGGCATGCAACCTGATTCCGTATCTTTGTCTGCTCGTTCCGTCGCTGCCACTTTTCCGGAGGCGGCTACTTCGCGAGAGGCGAGGAGTTTGTCACCGTCCGCGATGAGCTGTTTCGTGGCCTCGTCCAAGGTGGGCTTGTCGGAGTCCCCTGTGCAACCCGTCACAGCCATGAGGGAGACGAGCACCGCGGCGACAGACAGTCGGCGAATATCTGGGCGCACACCCCGGACGTTACCTAACACCTGCTTCCACGTACAGCTTGCATGCCTACTTCGTACTGAAACGCTCATCCCGCTTGCGAATCTGGAGCATGTGCAACGACTAGATTGGGCGGAACCGGACGCTAACCAGCGGAGGCGCTCCTTCGTTCGGTCCGCGTCGTCCTCGACCTCGACAGCGGCTGAGAAGCGCAATCCGTAGCCATGCTTCCTCGGCTGGGCTGAGCGGAGTGAGTACAGTGACGAGGTTCAGGACGTGATCGAAAAGCTACTCGTCCTGGATAGGTCTGAATCAAGGCAGGGGTGACCGTGGCGCAGGGCACGCGACCGGGCAAGCTGATCGGTGGCCGCTATCGGCTGGTCTCCGAACTTGGGTCAGGGGGATTCGGAAGGGTCTGGGGGGCTCATGACGAGACCCTGCGCGTCGACGTCGCCGTCAAGGAGTTATGGCTGCCCCCGGTGATGGCCGAGGATGAAAAAGCAGACCGGCTGGCCAGAGCCACGCGTGAGGCCCGCAATGCCGCCCGACTGCGCGACCACCCGAACATCGTCGGGGTACACGACGTTCTCGTTGAGAACGGCCTGCCCTGGATCGTCATGCAGTTGATCGACGGCCGCTCGATGCAGGATCATCTCGACGCGCATGGGCCGCTATCGGTCGAGGAGACCGCGAACGTCGCCGCGAAGCTGCTGCGGGCCCTCAACGCGGCGCACGATGCCGACATCGTGCATCGCGACGTGAAGCCGGCCAACGTCATGATCAGCAAGAGCGGGGAGGTTCTGCTCGCCGACTTCGGCATAGCGTTCCACCGCGCGGACACTGCCCTGACCGTCACCGGGGCGGTCATTGGCTCGGTGGAGTACATGGCCCCTGAGCGTGCTCGCGGCGCAGACGGGCTCGCGGCTAGCGACCTGTTCTCGCTGGGGGTGACGCTGTATCAGGCCGTTGAGGGAGTCTCACCGTTCCGTCGCGACACCCCCACAGGCTGCCTGACCGCGGTCCTGTTCGAGGAGGCTCCGCCGCCCGTACGCGCGGGACGGCTCGCTCCGCTGATCACAGCGTTGCTGGACAAGGACCCGGACAGACGCCTGACCATCGAGGCGGCGCTGACCTTGATCGATGCGCCGAAGGCGCCCACAGTCAAGGCCGCCCGAATCGACCGCCTCGGGCCTGTCCCCGCCACCAAGTCCGCCGAGCCGACGCCACCATCGTCCCTGGCGTTTCTGTGGATAGCCATGGGTATTTTGATCTTCTTAATCGTGATCATGATTGTCTCAGCGAAATTTGGTATCGGGAGGTAAGGTCCCTCCACCGAATCTGGAGGCTGTCTCATCGACCGATCGATGGGCTCGATGGGCTCGTGACCTGCGAGATTCCCCCTGTCTGAGGTTGATCGGCCCTTCAAGATCATCCCCCATATATCCCCAGATCATGGTCCTACGGCTGCATAGGGGTACCTTCGGCTGCCCATCAAGGGCCTGGGAAGCAAGAGACCTGCGGTCAAGAAACCGCAGGTCGGAGGGCAAAATGCCTGGTGGAGATGAGTGCCCCCGGCAGGATTCGAACCTGCGGCACCCGCTTTAGGAGAGCGGTGCTCTATCCCCTGAGCTACGGAGGCGGACCCTCGTAAGCCTAGCGAAAGTCTGGCACTGCGTGCGACGTAGGGCGGGAGTGAGTTTGGCGGGGTTGGTTATGGGTGGTCTGAGCTGCGGTAAAGGCATGACAAGTGATCAGATTCGGTCGCATCCGGCGTGGATAGCGTCTGCCTGTGACCACGAGGCAAAGCAAGCAAGCACGTCGGCGGCCCGTCGTGTTGTTCGGGGCGTTGTTGGCGCCCGCGATCCTGGCTGGGGGGTTGTTGGCTGGGGAGATGCGGGGGTTTGAGCAGGGGGTCGGCGGCCGTGTGGTGATGGGGGACGGCGTCGGGCGGGTGGGGTTCGGGCCGGTGTTGATGCGGGCGCCGGCGCATCCGGAGCGGATATACGAAGGCAGCGTGCCGGGGCCCGTGCGGGTGGTGTCGCGGCCGCGGGTGGCTGATGCGCCCCAGGCGGTCGCTACTGAGGGGCCCAGTTATGCGGAGCCTGTTACGCCGGCTCCTGAGCGGACGCATGTTGGCGAGTGTCCCGGGGAGTGGGCGGACACCTGGTTGTGGGATATGTGCCTCGAGCGGGAGCGGCAGGCGGCGGGGGTGGGGACGGAGATCGAGGTGCCTGATCTTAGAGGTGCCGTACGTTGGTGACGCTTCCCGGCGGTGGATGTGGGAGGTGGGCGGAAAGAGTGCGCCTTTTGTCTCATAACAGCTCTCCCGAGTTCGGCTCGGGCACTCGGCGGGCTGTAGTAACGTGCGTCCCTGACCAGGGTAACGAGTTTGCAAACGGAGGAGTCGAACGTGCCAGCCCCTCGATCAGCGGGTCTGATCGCGGTAGTCATGGCGGTGGCTTCTCTTTTCGTGCCTTCCGGGCAGGGGCGCGCGCAGGCGCAGGTCGTACAGGTGCAGGAAAAGCCGGATCCCGGCAGCCTGACCGCGCTGCGGAAAGAGGCCGAGCGGTCGGCCAAGGAGCTCGAGGACGCCACCAAGGCCCTGGAGAAGCGGCGGGCGGACATCGCCGCCTCCGACAAACAGCTGAAGGACAAGCTGGCGGCGCTGCAGGATCTGGAGCGGCGGGTGGCGGTGATGCGGCAACCCGTGTCGCAGATGGCCGAGCTGCTGTACGAGCAGCCGCTCATGGCGGATGGGATCGTGCCGTTCCTGTCCGGGGGCGCGAACGAGAGCACACTGCGGGCGCTCTCCGACGCGACGCAGATCGTTTCCGTACGGCAGAAGGCCGTCGAGCAGACCAGCACGCTCTACACGGAGGCCGAGCGGCTGGCCGCGGAGGCGCAGGAGCTCCGGGCCGGGAACTTGCTGGCCGAGGCGCAGTTGTCGGCCGAAGTGGACACGCTTCGGCAGCGGTCGGACAAGATCGTGAAGTCTCTCACGGCGGCGCTCGTGAAAATGGGGATCAAGGTTGACAAGGTCGGGCGGGCGGCCTTGGGGTGCAATCCGCTGCGAGCCGCGACGGCCGGCGAATACCCCAACGGTCTGATTCCCAAGACCATGCTCTGTCCGTTGCAGCAGAAGGGGTTCAGCCTGCGGGCCGATGCCACCATCGCCTTCGTGAGCCTGAACGAGGCCTATCGGCGGCGGTTCGGGAAGAGCATCTGCGTCACCGACGCCTATCGGAGCCTGGCCGAGCAGCAGTCGGTCTACTACCGGCGGCCGGGGTTCGCCGCCGTGCCCGGGCGGAGCAACCACGGGCTCGGGCTGGCAGCGGACCTGTGTGGCGGGGTGGAGAGGTCCGGGTCCACGGAGTTCGTCTGGATGGAGAAGAACTCCAAGAAGTATGGGTGGTTCCATCCCTCCTGGGCGTACACCGGCCCGTTCGAGCCGTGGCACTGGGAGTACGACCCGAAGAACGACTCTCTGCTCTAGCCCTACGCCACCTGCGTGCTGCAGAAGGCGCAGCGGGACGCGGCCTTCGGGATCTCCGACAGGCATTCCGGGCAGTCGCGGGTCTTCGACTCGATCTTGGCTGCGGCGCGGTCTCTGAGCCGCGTGTACGGCTTCGCCACCAGGAAGTAGACCACCGCGGCGACCATCAGAAACGAGACGACCGCGTTGATGAAGTTGTCGTACATGAAGTTGGACCGGCCCACCGTGACCTTGAGCGAGGAGAAGTCGGGCAGACCCCCGAACGCCGAGATCAGGGGCGTGAGGAGGTCGGCCACGAACGACTGCACGATCGAGTTGAAGGCCGCTCCGATGACGACCGCCACGGCCAGGTCGATGACGTTTCCCTGCATGAAGAACTTCTTGAATCCGTCCATGAGAGAATCGTAATCGAGTGATTACGTAGAGTTGGGTTTGATGGTGATCGCGAGGTGGCCGGTGGTCTGGGCTGCCGCCAGTTCTGCCGCTTGGGTCGGGGTGGTCGCGAGCACCACCAGGGCGCCGTGGGTCTCGCTCGTGGCCTGGGCCGGAGGTGGGATGGTGATGACCCGTACCTCCTCGGCGACGGGACGGGCCGGCTGGGCTTCCTCCCACGTGGCCAGGACGGTGATCGTGGCGCCGGGGGAGAGAAGCTTCGCGGCCGCCGCGTCGGCTATGCGCACGGGTGTGGCGACCATGCCGGGCGGGAGACGGAACGACTGGAGGAGGCGGACGTCGGTTAACGGCTCGCCCTTGCGCATGGGGCTCGCCAGGACCTGGCCCGCCGCGGCTGCGCGTACGGCGCCGGTGGGTGGGTGGTTGAGCGCGGCGGGGGCCAGGTCGCCCGGGCTGAGCGGGCCGGGGGACAGGTCGCGGGTCGCCACCAGCACCGTGGGGGCAGGCGTGGGACGGGTGGCGACAAAAGCGGAAATGACGGCGAGGGCGGCCAGCGCCGCCGCGATGAGGCGGCGACGGCGGCCATAGCGGATCAGCCAGGACTGGATCACGGCAGCTCGAAGGGGAGCTTGATCCCGTCGAGGGCCGAGCCGCAGGGGCACGTGCGCTCCTCGGGAAGGGCCTGCACGGTCTCCGCCACCAGGGCGCGCATGCGTGTGACGTTTTGCGCGAAGAACTCGAGGACCTCGTCATGGGTGACGCCCTGGCCCGCCTCCACCCCGGCGTCGTGGTCGGTCACCAGGGAGAGTGACGTGTAGCAGAGGGCCAGCTCGCGGGCCAGGATCGCCTCGGGGAAGCCGGTCATGCCGACGATCGACCAGCCGTTGCCGGCGAACCACTGTGACTCGGCCCGGGTCGAGAACCGTGGGCCTTCGATGACCACCAGGGTGCCGCCGTCGACGGTCTCCCAGTCGGTGGAGCGGGCGGTCTCCACCGCGGTGGCGCGGCCTGAAGGGCAGTAGGGGTCGGCGAAGGAGACGTGGACTGCGCCGTCTATGTCGTAATAGGTCTGTACGCGACCTGAGGTGCGATCAACGAGTTGGTCAGGGATGACCATGGCGCCCGGGCCGTACTCCACTCTCAGCGAGCCTACGGCGCTGGGCGCGAGCACCTGGCGGACGCCGAGCGAGCGCAGCGCCCAGAGGTTGGCCCGATAGGGGATGCGGTGTGGCGGGAAACGATGATCTCGCCCGTGTCTGGGGATGAACGCGACGGAACGCGAGCCGATGCGTCCGACCGTGACGACATCGCTCGGGGGCCCGTAAGGCGTGGCGAGCTCAATCTCCTCCGCGTCGTCGAGCAGGGAGTAGAAGCCCGATCCGCCGATGACGCCGATGTCTGCGCGAGTGACCATGGCCGAGAGAGTAGCCGGATCGGCCACGAACCAGAGCGGTCCGAATCTCGTTCTGTGGATAACTCGCCTGTGGCCGCGCTGGGCGGCCACTTATCGGGAGGCCGAGGTCAGCTGGAGGCGGCGGCGGGGGCGGCGGCAGGGGTGGACGAGGACGAGCTCGTGTCGGCGGACTTGCTCTCCGAGGTCTTCGACGACGAAGAGGAATTCGACGACGAAGACGAAGAGGTGGAAGGCGAGGTCGAGGACGAACGGTTGTCGGTCCGATAGAAGCCCGAGCCCTTGAACACGATGCCGACGGCGGAGAAGACCTTCCGCAGGTTTCCCTCGCAAGCTGGGCAAACCGTCAGAGCATCGTCGGTGAACTTCTGAACGACCTCGAGCTGCTCGCCGCAGTCATTGCAGGCGTACTGGTATGTCGGCACGCGCTCCTCCTTCAGGTCTGGCACTCGAGGGATGCGACTGCTAATGGTAACCGATTAGGTCAAACGCCTATTCCAATCCCCGCTCGCCGTACCAGCCGGCCAGCTTGCCGCTGCGGCTCACGGCGCGCAGGCGGCGCTCCACCTGGTCGCGGCAGGAGGCCGTGGTGACCAGCAGGAGCTGGTCGTCCACCCTGATCCTGGTGTTGCCGGCGGGCACGAAGGATTTGCCGTCGCGAACGATCAGGGTCACCTGCGCGCCGGCGGGCAGGCGGAGCTCGAAGATCTCCACGCCGTGCAGCTTCGAGCCGACGGGCACCTTGACCTGCAGCAGGTCCGCCTTGAGCTCCTCGAGCGGCGCCGACTCCACCTCCAGTTCGTGCGCCTCCCCAGGCGCGGCCACCCCGAGCACCCGGGCCACGAAAGGTAGCGTCGGCCCCTGGAGCAGGGTGAACGTGATGACGATCACGAAGACCTCGTTGAAGATCTCCTTGGACCCTTCGACGCCGGACGCCCACGGAATGGTCGCCAGCACGATCGGGATCGCGCCGCGCAGCCCCGCCCAGGACAGGAAGGCCTGCTCACGCCAGCTCACGCTGCCAACCCGTAGCGCCCACGCCATCAGCGAGCTCACCATGACGGACAGCGGTCGCGCGAGGAGCACGAGGACGGTGCCGGCGATCAGGCCGGGCACGATGGCCGACGGCATCTCGCTGGGGCTGGCCAGCAGACCGAGCATGACGAACAGCCCGATCTGCGCCAGCCACGCCGCGCCCTCCGCGAACCCCCTGGTCGCAGCCCGGTGCGGCAGCCGCGAATTGCCCAGGATCAACGCCGTCAGGTAGACGGCCAGGAATCCTGAGCCGTGCAGCAGCACGGCGCCGCCGTACGAGACGAATGTGAGCGACAGCACGGCGAGGGGATAGAGGCCGGAGGCGGGGAGCGCGACGCGGCGCAGCGCATATGCGCCTGCAGGGCCGACGGCCAGGCCGACCGCGGCGCCGATGATCAGCTCGACCGAGGTCTCCAGCAGGAACGTTCCCACGGTCGCCGACGAGTGCGAGGCCCCGCTCAGCAGCACGACCGCGATCACCGTGGGCGCGTCGTTGAAACCGGACTCCGCCTCCAGTACGCCGGCCAGCCGCGGGGGCAGTGGCAGCCTGCGCAGCACGGAGAAGACGGCGGCGGCGTCCGTGGAGGCCAGCACCGCGCCGAAGATGAGCGCGGTCGACTGATCTATGCCGAGAAGTCCCTGTACGACCAGCGCCAGCACCACGATGCTGACCGCCACGCCCACGGTCGCCATAACCAGGGCCAGGGGTACGGAACGCCGCACATGGGACCAGTTCGTGGTGAGACCACCCTCGGCCAGGATCACCGCCAGCGCCGTGAGGCCGATTTGCTGGGCGAGCTGGGGATTGTGGAAAGGGATCCCGAACCCGGCCTCGCCCAGCACCAGGCCGAATCCGAGGAAGATGAGCAGGCTGGGCAGGCCGGTGCGATGCGCGAAGCGTACGGATGCGATGGCCGCGATGACAATTGCGGCACCAAGAAGAAGCCAGATATCAAGCGTCATCTGGCCCCCTCTCGTACCTGCGTTCACATAAGACTAATGAGTCCCTGTGGTGTCACGGCAAAACGGACGTGGCGGTCATGCGGCTCCGCGGGGAGATCGTCGATCAGCTCCCCGTCGTGGAGCAGCGCGACGGTCGGGACGTTGGGCCCCACCCTGGTCAGGGCACGATCGTACGAGCCGCCACCGCGCCCCAGCCGTACACCTGTCTTCCTGTCCACCGCCAGCGCGGGCACGATCACGAGCGCGGCGGTGCGGATGGCGTCGACGCCGCGGCGGGTGTCGACCGGCTCCATGATCCCGAAGCGGCCCGGGGCCAGCGAGTCGGGCCCGTCGTACACCGCCCAATCGAGGTCATAGTCCTCGCGGAGGACGGGGAGGACAACGGTGGCTCCATGTTTCCACAGAGCGAACACGAGCCCGTGCGTCTCCGGCTCCGACCCCGTTGACCAGTAGCAAGCCACGAGACCGGCCATCTGGACCCACGGTTGGTCGAGCAGTGTTTCGCGGACCTTGATGGCGTTTGCTCGCTGCTGTTCGGGGGAGAGGGAGGCACGCGCGGAGCTCAGCTCCCGACGCAGGTTCAGCTTGTCCACAGATACCTCCACTAGGGTCTACTCATGGCTGACTTCGACCCTGTGACGAAAGCCGTCGTGCCCGCCGCGGGTCTGGGCACCCGGTTTCTTCCGGCGACCAAGGCGACACCGAAGGAGATGTTGCCCATCGTCGACAAGCCCGCGATCCAGTATGTCGTCGAGGAGGCCGCCTCCGCGGGGCTCCTCGATGTGCTCATGGTCACCGGCAAGAATAAACGGTCCATCGAAGATCATTTCGACCGCGCATTCGAGCTGGAAGAGGCCCTCGAGGCCAAGGGCGACGAGCACCGGTTGTCCCAGGTGCGCGAGCCGGCTTCGCTGGCGACCCTTCACTACGTGCGGCAGGGCGAGCCCAAGGGGCTGGGCCACGCGGTGCTCTGCGCCAAGCAGCACGTCGGCGACCATGCCTTCGCCTGCCTGCTCGGCGACGACCTGATCGACCGCCGCGACCAGCTGCTCAAGCGCATGATCGAGGTGCGTGACACGTTCGGGGGGAGCGTGATCGCGCTGATGGAGGTGCCCAAGGAGCAGGTCTCCCTGTACGGCGTCGCGACGATCGAGGCCACGGCCGAGGACGACGTCGTACGCGTGACCGACCTCGTGGAGAAGCCGCCGGCCGACGAGGCGCCGTCCAACTGGGCGATCATCGGGCGTTACGTGATCGATCCCGCGGTGTTCGAGGTGCTGGAGAACACACCGCCGGGGCGCGGGGGCGAGATCCAGCTCACCGACGCGCTACGCACGCTCGCCGCGCGCGGCTCTGCGGAGGGCGGGCCGGTGCACGGGGTGCTGTTCAGAGGGCGCAGATACGACACCGGCGACAAGCTCGACTATCTGCGGACGGTGGTGAAGTTCGCGGCGGATCGGGAGGATCTGGCGCCGGATTTCGTGCCGTGGCTGCGGGAGTTCCTCGATGAAATCGGTTGACGAGCATCTGGCCGAGATCCTGGCCACAGTTCGTCCGCTGGCGCCGATAGAGCTGGAGCTGGAGCAGGCGCTGGGGACGACGCTGGCCGAGGAGGTCTCGTCGCCGGTGCCTCTGCCGCCGTTCGACAACTCGGCCATGGACGGATATGCCGTACGCGCCGCCGACGTCGCGGACGTCCCGGTTACCTTGCCGGTGATCGACGATGTGGCGGCCGGGTCCGTGGAGCTGCGGGCCGTGGGACCAGGGCACTCCGTGCGAATCATGACCGGCGCTCCCATGCCTGCCGGGGCCGATGCCGTGGTGCCGGTGGAGTGGACGGACGGGGGGACGGTCTCCGTACGGATCACGCGTTCTGCAACCGCCGGCAACGCGATCCGGCGGGCAGGGGAGGACGTGGAGGCCGGTGAGGTCGTGCTCAAAGCGGGCACGGTGATCGGGCCCGCCCAGCTCGGGATCATCGCGGGGGTGGGGCGGCGGCGGGTCTGGGCGCGGCCCAGGCCTCGAGTCGTCGTCATCTCGACGGGCGCGGAGCTGGTCGAGCCGGGCAGCCCGCTGGTCCACGGGCAGATCTGGGAATCCAACAGCTTCACGCTGACCGCGGCCGTGCGGGAGTCGGGAGGCGAGGGGTTCCGGGCGGGGTCTGTCGGGGACGATCCGGCGGTGCTGCTCGATCGGCTCGACACGCATCTCGTGCGGGCCGACGCGATCATCACCAGCGGTGGGGTGTCCATGGGGGCGTACGAGCCGGTCAAGGAGGCTCTGTCGCCGCTGGGGACGGTTCGGTTCGAGAAGGTGGCGATGCAGCCGGGGATGCCGCAGGGGTTCGGCGTGCTGGGGGAGGATCGGGTGCCGATCTTCGCGCTTCCCGGCAACCCGGTGTCGTCTTTCGTGTCTTTCATGCTGTTCGTGCGCCCGGCGCTCGACAGGATGCGTGGGCTTCCTGCGGGCATGCCCGAGCCGGTCACCGCTCGCGTCACCGGGCCGTTGCGGTCGCCGGCGGGGCGCCGGTCGTTCCTGCGCGGTGTGCTGGCCTCCGACGGCACGGTGTCGCCGGTGCACGGGCAGGGGTCACACCAACTCGCCGCCCTGGCCTCGGCGAACGCGCTGATCGTGGTGGCCGAGGACGTGACCGAGGTGCCCGAGGGGGCGTCGGTGGAGGTGATCCCGCTGTGAGCGAACAAGGTGGGCTGACCCATGTCGATGAGACCGGGGCGGCGCGCATGGTGGACGTGTCCGCCAAGGACGTGTCGGCCCGGACCGCCACGGCAACGGGGCGGGTGCTTCTGTCCAGCGAGGTCGTGTCGCTGCTGCGGTCCGGCGAGGTGCCCAAGGGTGACGCGCTGGGGGTGGCGCGGATCGCGGGGATCATGGGGGCGAAGCGGACGCCCGACCTGATCCCGCTCTGCCATCCGATCGCGCTGCACGGGGTGAAGGTCACGCTGGACGTCGAGGACTGGGGCGTGGCGATCACCTGTCGGGTGAAGACGGCCGACCGCACGGGGGTCGAGATGGAGGCGTTGACGGCGGTCTCGGTGGCGGCCCTGGCGCTGTTCGACATGGTCAAGGCGGTGGATCCGGGCGCGGTGATCACCGATGTACGGGTGGAGGAGAAGCTGGGCGGCAAGACCGGCCACTGGACCAGGGACGCGGAGTGATGCGAGCACTCGTGATCACGGTGTCGAACCGGGCGTCGGCCGGGATTTATGCCGACAAATCCGGTCCGCTCCTCGCTGACCTGCTGCGTCGCGAGGCGGGCTGCGAGGTCGTGGACGGCCCCCTGGTGGTGCCCGACGGGGAGTCGGTCGAAGGTGCCCTTCGAGACGGGTTGGCGGAAGGATACGACGTCATCGTGACCACCGGGGGGACCGGGCTGACGCCCATGGACCTGACGCCGGAAATGACGGCCCGGGTAATTTCCCGGGAAATTCCCGGTATAGCCGAGGCCATTCGGCTGGCGAACCGGGAAAAGGTCCCTGCCTCCGTGCTGTCCAGAGGTCTGGCAGGCCAGGCAGGCGACACCTTGATCGTTAATTTGCCTGGATCGTCCGGTGGCGTACGCGATGGCGTCGCCGTACTCGCGCCGATTCTCAAGCACGCGGTCGATCAGATCCGGGGCGGCGATCACCCGCGCTGACCTCGATCCCGTGATCCGTGGCGACATCATGCCCGATGGGGGGATGATGAGGGTGTGGATCGACTTCGTGGCTGGCCGGCGACACTGAACGACGGTCCGGTAGGCCTCCGGCCGCTGCGGCTCGGCGATGTGCGCGTGTGGCGCGAGACCCGGCTGCGCAATGCCGACTGGCTACGTCCCTGGGAGCCGAGCAATCCTGAGACGCCGCTGTTCAGGACCGGCCTCGGCCCCTACATCTCCATGGTCGGCACCCTGCGCCGCGAGGCCAGGCAGGGCCTGGCGATGCCGTGGGTGATCACGTACGGAGGGCGCTTCGCGGGACAGCTGACCGTGGGGGCGATCGTGTGGGGATCTGCCCGTTCCGCCCAGGTCGGCTACTGGATCGACGGCGCGCTGGCCGGACAGGGCATCACCCCCACCGCCCTCGCCATGGCCGTTGACCACTGCTTTTTCACCACGGGGCTGCATCGGCTGGAAGCGAACATCCGCCCCGAGAACCAGGCCAGCCGTAGGGTGGTTGAGAAGCTTGGATTCCGGGAAGAAGGCATTCGGCGGCGCCAACTCCACATCGACGGGGCCTGGCGCGACCACATCTGCTACGCGTTGACCGTCGAGGACGTTCCTGGCGGGCTGCTCGTGCAGTGGCGTCGCGCGCGTGAGTCAGCCGCTCATGGAGGGTCTTCCGTCGAAGAGGTTTGACGATCTCGCGACACACCGCACCGAATGCTCGTCAATTAGTGACACGCGGTCTTACGGTGCGTGACGTGAGCACATTGAAGGCGCGACGAGCACACTCGCGTCTTTGTGCTGCCCGGAGGTGGTCGTGAGCAGCGTCCTCCTCTATCTGGCGATCGTCGTGATGTGGCTCTGCGTCCTGATCCCGATGTGGCTGCGCAGGGACAAGACGAACCTCGCCGAGCTGGCCGAACTCGAAGAGCACTACACCGGCGAGCACCAGCTTCCCGACCTCGACAACCTGGACCCTTCGGACGCGGACGAGGACGACGGGGCCGAGGTGGAGAAGGTCGACGTGCGCCAGTTCCGGCTCCGGCGCCGCGCCATCATCGTGGCCCGCCGGCGTCGGCTGCTGTTCTTCACGGCCCTGCTTGTCCTGGCCTCGATGGTGACGGCCGCGGTCGAGATGATCCCGTGGTGGGGCGTGGCGCCCTCCGTGGTCATCATGTTCTCGTACACGGCCTTTCTCCGCATCGCCGTACAAGTGGACAGGGAACGCCGCGAACGAGCCCGCAGGATGCGTGCGGAGCGCCTGCGGCGCACCCGGGAACAGCAGCGGGCCGCGGAGGATGCCGCCCAGGCCGAGATCATCGATCTCACGTCGCTGCACACGGACGTCCTGTTCGATCAGTACGCCGAGCCGCCCAAGCGGGCGGTGGGCGACTGAAGGGTGGCGCGAGGACCCTCAGGAGTTTGCTAATCTGGTCGAGTCCTTGGGGATGTAGCGCAGTCCGGTAGCGCACTTCGTTCGCATCGAAGGGGTCAGGGGTTCGAATCCCCTCATCTCCACCAGGGGCCGTTCTTGAGACGGCCGGACTGAAGTTGACGGGATCCCGTCTGATCGTTGAGATCGGGCGGGATCTCGTCGTTTCAGGGGTTTCCGAATCGGATTCGTCCTGGTTCGGGGACTGCGGAGTCAGCTTCTGGGAAGGCCCGGGTGGTGTCAGGCCGCTGGTGGAGGAGCGAGATCCGGCCGTTGGGCATGGCGAAGCCGACGGTGAGCGGGGCGCTGCGACAAGGTGGCGGGTTCTGCGGCTTATGGGGCGGGTGGCGGCCTGCTCTGGCCTGCGGGTGGTATGCCGTCGAAGGGCTGGGCTGGAGCCTGCGGAGTGACGGCGAGTGTGACGGGCCTGTCCTGAGGCTCGTGGATGTGGCGCCACTGGTCGAGGAAGTGGTCGTTGGCGACAGTGACGAGCAGCGCGACCAGGATGGTCTGGGCGACGCGGCCGTGGGCGAGCCGGTTCTTGGCATCGCCGAGGTCGAGGTCGTGTCCCTTGAGCCTGCCGTTGATGCCTTCGGTGTTGGCCCGGACAGACTTGTAGGTCCCGATCCAGGCGGAACTCAGGTAGGCCAGGTCCTGGCGGAACTTGTCGAGGTGGCCGAGATCGTCCTTGCGGACGGTGATCGTGTGCTGGCCGCAGATCTTCGGCAATTGGTCGGCCTTCAGATCAGGCTGTGGCGGCAGGACGCGGGGTTTGGCCGCGGAGTGGGCGGCTCGCTGCCGGGTGTCGGTCAGGTCAACTGCGGTGGGCCGGTTGGGTCCGCGCTGGTGGAGGCGGTCGAAGCGGGGGCAGGTCAGCGATGGGGAGGTGCCTGCTGCCGGGCATTGGTAGCGGACGGCGCCGTCTGCGTTCGCGCTCTGTTTGAGGCGCAGCAAGTACGGCTCTCGCGCGGCGATCAACGCGGTGAGCTCTTGCGATGGTGTGCGGATGGCGGCGTCGTCCAGGCCGGTGGTCGCCTGAGCAAGCCTGTCGGGAATCAGCGGGCAGGCCGGGGAGCCGTCGATGAGCGGGGTGTCGTGGACGCTGCCCTGCACTCCCCGCTGCTCCACTTTGTAATCGAGTGCGAGCCGGTAGCCGAGTTCGCGTGCTGGCCGGGCGAAGTGGCCAGGTTGCTGGTCGGTGTAGGCGCGGTCGGCGACGGCGAAGCCGGTGGGAAAGCCGAGCGTGGCCAGGGGTTTGAGGGTGGCGATGGCATTGGCGCCGATGCGTTTGTGTGGGGTGTCGAGGACCAGGCCGAGCGCCAGTTGAGGGAAGGAGCCGAGTGCTGTGCGGGTGCGGGCGGCGACGGTGAGGGTGGCGCTGTAGCCGTACTCGGGTGGGCCGTTGCCGGCCGAGTGGTGCCAGCCCGCAGTGATCTCGGTGGAGGCGATCAATTCCCCGGTGGAGCGGCGGGCCCGGGGTGGGCGGGCGAAGACAGGGGCGGCGGTGGTGTCGATGCCGACGTCGCCGCGGAAGTGACGGAGGTAGCCCCGCCCTTTGGCCCAGCGCACTGGGGTGAGCACCAGCGCGGTGACGATGTCCTGCAGCAGTTCCCGCTTGCGCGCGTGTGCTGGGTCGTCATGCTCCCAGGCGGTGGCCAGCACGTTGGCCTGGTGCTGGGGCAGGCGGGCGCGCCGATCGTGGCGGGCCGGATCCAGCACGGTGGTAAGCCGGTCAAAAGCCCGGTAGAAGCGGCAGGAGGAGGCGAGCACCTGGTGGACATCTTCGGGGTTGATGTCGGGCAGGCTGAGCCGGTGGCGTGCGGCGGCGGTCAGACAGAACGCGGCGATCCGCCAGGCGTCGACGAGAGTGGCCTTGCCGGTGTGGTTGATGGACAGCAGCAGGCAGGTCAGCACCGCGGCGATGGGCAGCCCGGGCGGGCCGGGTCTCGGGCCGAGTTCGGCGTCGATCAGCGGCATGATGCCGGAGTCGTCCAGCAGTCGGGCGTAGTGACTGACGACGGCGTCGGGGATCTGTGCCGTCTGCTTGGCAGGAGGTCGGGGTCGGGTGGCTCGGGCTCGGGTGGTGTGCGGCGGCCAGGCGCGTGGCTGCGCCGTACTCACCTGGCCTGTTCGTCGGGCCTGCCGCGCAGTAGCGCGACCGCGGTGGGCTCGTCCAGGGCGGGGACGAAGTGTTGGTAGCGGGCCAGTGCGGAGGTGCTCATCCCGGCCGCGGCGGCCACCACGCCCAAGTCGATCCTCGCGCTCAGCAGCTCGACGAGCCAGGAGGAGCGCAGCCGGCGCACCGACAGGGCGGGCAGGCCGCCGGTCGGCCGGTGGCGGGCGGTCCAGGAGCTGAACAGGTTCTTGGCGTGCCGGGCGGCGCGCCTGGGCCGGAACACAAACCGGTCGCCCGGTTGATCGGTGGCGTGAACCAGGACGTCCTCCCATGCGGCGCGGCAGACGATCAACCGCTGCGTGTCGGGGACGGCGACCACGACCGCGCCGGAGTCCAGACCGCGAAGATGCCCGGCCCGGACGGCGGCCACCTCCCCATACTGGGGCAGAGCACTTATTCCGAGAGTGCGGTATTCCGGCTCCCGACGAGTGCAGATGCGCAGTGCCAGCCGGACTGGCCAGAGTCAGCCGTGCTCGTTGAGATCACCGAGGACTGTGAGGGTCCGGGTGATCTGCTGCTCTGAGCCGAACGGCACGGCGATGAACTCCGTCGCGCCGGCGTCTGCGAACCTGCGGAGTTCCTTCTCCACCTGCCGTTCATCGCCGACGACCACGACGTCTTCGGCTCCGCCCACGCCTTCGCGTTCGAACAGCGCCCGGTAGCTTGGCACCCGCCGGGAGGCCCCAAAATGCTCCGCGACCCAGGAACGTGCGCCGTCGGGGTCATCGGTGATCGCGATCGGCAGGTTGACGACGACCTGCGGCACCGGTCGCCCGGCAGCCTCGGCCGCCGCCGTGATCAGCGGAACGATGTGCGCCGCGATGGTGCGGACGCCGGTCCAGACGGTGACCGTCCCGTCGGCGAGTTCGCCCGCGGTACGGAGCATGACGCGACCCAGCGCGGCCAGGAGCACGGACGGCGGCTGTGCACCCGGCGTGCGGATCTGCCCAGTGACGTGGAGGAACTCACCATCGAACTCGACCGGCTCGCCGTGAAGCAGCGGTATCAACGCGCTCAGATATTCGCGGATGTGCCGGGCCGGTCGGTCGAAGTTCATCCCGAGAGCCGTTTCAACCTGCTGCTTGTGCCCGGGTCCTATGCCGAGGGTGAGCCGGTTCCCGGTGGCCGCCTGCACTGTTAGAGCTTGGCTGGCCAGTGCCAGCGGGTGGCGCGGATAGGTCGTGACGACAGCCGTTCCGAGCCGGAGTCCGGGCACCGCGAGTCCGGCGACAGTGGCGGACGTGAGTGCGTCGGCGGTATGCCGTTCCGCCCACCAGGCACCGCCCAGTCCGAGGTCAGCGGCGCGCCGAGTTTCTTCGACGATCTCGGCCATCGTCCGTGGACGATCGATCCCGATACCGACGTTCGTGCTGATGCGCATTCACGCTCCTGCGGTGAAGATGAAGCTTTGGGCCATCAGGCGACTACGGCGGCCAACGTACGGTGGTGCTTCGGGGTCTCGATCTCGTCGACGAGCGCGACCGCGAGATCGGCGTAGGAGAAGGAGGCCGAGCCGTCACCGCCCGGAAGGACCTGGTTGCCGCCGATCCGGTACTGGCCGGTGCGAGGCGCGTCGTCGTCCAGGACGACCGGTGGCGGGGCCAGCACCAGCCAGTCGATCCCGGTGTCCGCGTCACGGAGCACGTCGAGTTCCGTGACATGCCCCAATGAGAACTCCCGGCCTTCCGCCGGGAAACCGGGCGAATCATGGACCATGACCCCCGGTGTGATCTCCAGCGTGGTGCCGATCCCCACCAGAACCAGCCGGCCGACTCCGGCGCGTCCGAGACCATTCAGCAGGGCATGTGCCGCGCCCGTGAAGAACTCCTGCGAGGGGACGTCGAGCCGGACGGCGGCATTGATCGCCGCATCGTGCCCCGCCGCGGTCGCCGCAACGCTGTCCGCCTGAGTCACGTCTCCGGCGACCAGCCTCACGCCGTCACCGTCCAGATGCCGGTACTTGGCAGGCTCACGCACGACGGCCGTGACCTGATGACCACGGGTGACAGCCTCGGAGACCGCACGCCTGCCCGCACGTCCGCCGGCGCCGAAAACAACGATCTTACTCATCGGTAGGGCTCCGTTCGACAGAGGCCGCCTGGTCGACGACCGCTGCCCCGGACGCTACGGGGTCCCCCCTTGGTTCCCGCAACGATAGTTACGTACGCTTCTTACGTGAGACAGCCACTCGATCCGGACATGTTCGCGGAGTGCCGCGCCTCGGAGACGCGAAGATTCGGTTCATGGCCAGCGCGCCCGTCTGAATGACTGGCCGGATCTGGTGACGGTAGACGGTCTCGGTCACGGTGGTGCTGGCGTGGCCGCAGAGCTTGGCGATCTCGTCGATGGAGAGACCACCATCGTCAGAGAGTAGAGACACGAAGCTGTGCTGCAGCTCTCGTGGTGTCCATGCGTCGGCGTAGATGCCCTTGATTCCTCTGATGGCGTTGCGGAACTCACTCCGTACGTTGTGAGCGTCAAGCGGTGCGCCGATGCGACTGGTGAATACGAGTCCGTGTTCCTTCCAGCGTTGGCGGGCCGCTGTGCGTTCGGAGGTCGCGCGCGGCTACTCACGTCAATCCGATCCTCACATTCACGCGGAGGAGTCAGCTCAGTTGAAGCCCGGCGCCCATACCGACATGACGATCTACCGAACTGTGGGCCAGTGCTCCGGCGTTCGCGCCGGGGGTGAAGGCTCACGCGGGAGTGCCTGCTAGGGCGCGAGCGTGCTCTAGCCTTCCGCGTCGGTGAGCAGGTCAGCTCACACGGGTCGTTTCTGCTGTTCGATGTACTGCTTGAGGACCGTGAGCGGTGCGCCGCC
>NZ_JBFAMX010000015.1:0-62342 GCF_040659615.1 Nonomuraea sp. NPDC049784 | reverse complement strand
GGCGTCGGCCGCGCGCCCGAGCCCGGCCGCGGCACCCCGGCCCACGAGCTCCTCATAGCCGATGAGCTGGTTGTCGGCCACCCAGCTCAGGGCGGTGGGGACACCGAGGTAGAGCAGCTCCCAGATGGCAGATCCGGCGGCGGTGACCACGAGGTCAGCCTCGGCCATGAGGTCCGGCAGCCGGTCGGTCGGCGGGATCACGGTGATCGGCCCGTCCGCCTCGAACGGCGCCGGGCTGACGACCGTGGCCTCGAACTCCGCCCCGGTCGCTCGCAGGGCCTCGGCCCAGGCGGGGGCCACACCGGCGCTGTCGGTGCCGCCGAAGAAGCACAGCACGCGCGGCACCGGCCCCGGCCGCCGCGTCCGCCTGCGCCGCCGCACGCTGTCCCGCAGGAGCACGTAACCCGCCCCGGCCAGGCGCCGGGCGGGCTGGGGGAATGGGCGGCGTTCGGCGCCGAGGTTCTGGTCGAGGTAGAGATCGGCCTCCTGGCCCAGCGGGTCGCCGTCCACGATCGCCAGCACGGCCAGGCCCGCTCCCCTGAGCGCTGCCCCCGTGCCGTCCGGCAGTTCGTACGAGTCGAGGACCACGGCGTCCAGGCGGAGCTCGCGGGCCAGCGCCGCCAGACGCGCCGGCTGCTCGGGAGCGGGCACCAGCGGCAGCCCGCGCTCCCGGAGCTGCGCCCGCGCCCAGTCCGAGCCGCGCACCTCACCGAGGAACACCACCGGCACGCCCCGCGCGCACAGCTCCTCGGCCAGCGCCACGCACCTCACCAGATGGCCGACCCCGCTCCTGACACCGGCGTCGCACCGGAAGCCGACCCCGCTCACGCGTCCTGGAGGGCCTTCTGCCGTACGTGGGCGTTGAGCCCGCACACCTCCGGCCGCTCGCGCAGCCAGCTGACCACCGTCCCGAACGGCAGGCACCGGTCGCCCAGCGCGTCCACCACCCGGGAGATGAGCCGCCAGTCGTCCTCCGTGTCGAGCGTGACCCGCAGGTCGTCGGCGACCGGCTGGTAGGCGAGCCCGAGCAGCCGCGCGTCGCCCGGGTGCGAGTAGACGTAGGAGGTCACGTGTGTGCGGTGGAACCCGGCGGCCTCGGCGTCGGCCCGCTCGAGCGCGGCCCTGCTCACGATCTCCACGTCGAGCCCGCGCGGCAACGTGCGCGCCAGGCCCGTGCTCAGATAGCCGAGCCCGCGCACGGCGCGGAACACCATCGCCGCCTCCCTGATCACGGCGGGATCCAGCAGCGGGCAATCCGCCGTGAACCTCATCACCGCGTCCCCGCGCCGCCCGGCCAGCGCCTCCATGAACCTCGTCAGCACGTCGTCCACGGGCCCCCGATGCCACGCCACGCCGAGGCGGCAGCACTCGGCGACCACCGCGTCGTCGGCCTCCTCGGTCGTGGTGGCCACCACGAGATCGTCGAGCACACCGGCCTCGCGTACGGCCCGGACCACCCACCCCAGCACCGACCGGCCGCCCAGGTCCCGCAGCACCTTGCCCGGCAGGCGCGTCGACCCCATGCGCGCCTGAACAATCCCGACAATACGCACCGAAGCCCCATTCCCCCGTGTGACCCTATGTTGTTAGTCGATCGCGCTATGCTACCGCCTGCTCAAACGACTACAGCGCGTAAACGCGATTTCAGGGGGCCACGTGAGCATTCTCAGCGGATCGTCGATTCTGATCACCGGAGGCACGGGGTCCTTCGGCAAGGCGTTCATCCGCCACGCGCTCGACTCGCTGGGTGTGCGGCGCCTGGTGGTCTTCTCACGCGACGAGCTCAAGCAGTACGAGCTCAGGCAGCTCTTCAGCGACGACGACCGCCTGCGCTGGTTCATCGGCGACGTCAGGGACCGCGACCGGCTGACCCGCGCCATGCACGGCGTCGACCACGTGGTCCACGCGGCGGCGCTCAAGCAGGTGGACACGGCCGAGTACAACCCCTTCGAGTACGTCCGCACCAACGTCGCCGGATCCCAGAACGTCGTCGAGGCCGCCATCGACTGCGGCGTGCGCAAGGTGGTCGCGCTCTCCACCGACAAGGCCTCCAGCCCGATCAACCTGTACGGGGCCACGAAGCTGGTCGCCGACAAGCTCTTCGTCTCGGCCAACCACTACGCCGCCGCCCACGAGACCCGCTTCTCCGTCGTCCGCTACGGCAACGTGGTCGGCAGCAGGGGCTCGGTGGTGCCGTTTTTCCTGCGCCTGGCCGAGCAGGGCGCCAGCCTGCCGATCACCGACAAGCGCATGACCAGGTTCTGGATCACGCTCGACCAGGCCGTCAGGTTCGTGGTGGACTCGTTCGACCTGATGCGGGGCGGCGAGCTCTACGTGCCGCGCATCCCCAGCATGCGCATCACCGACCTGGCCGAGGCGCTGGCGCCGGACAGCCCGATCTACGAGATCGGCATCCGGCCGGGCGAGAAGCTGCACGAGGAGATGATCGCGCCCGACGACGGCCGCAGGACGCTGCGCCTGGCCGACCGGTACATCGTCCAGCCCACGATCGCCACCTGGGGCTACACGCCGCCGGGCGGAGAGCTGCTGCCGGAGGGCTTCACCTACCGCTCCGACACCAACGACCAGTGGCTCTCGGTGGACGACCTGCGCGCCATGGCGGCCGGCTGATGCTCCCCTACGGGCGGCAGTCGATCGCCGAGTCCGACGTCGAGGCGGTCGCCGAGGTGCTGCGCGGCGACTGGCTGACCACCGGACCCGCCGTGGGCCGGTTCGAGGCCGAGCTGGCCCGCTGGACGGGCGGCGTGCCATGCGTGTCCGTCACATCGGGGACAGCCGCGCTGCACGTCGCCTACGTAGCCGCCGGGGTGCGGGCGGGCGACGAGGTGGTCACGTCGCCGCTGACGTTCGTGGCCACGGCGGCCACGGCCGCGCTACTGGGCGCGCGGGTGCTCTTCGCCGACGTGCAGCCCGACACGGGCAACCTCGACCCCGACGCCGTCACCGCGCTGGCCGGCCCCAGGACGCGGGCTGTCACGGCGGTGGACTACGCGGGCCATCCCGCCGACTATGACGAGCTGCGCACGGCCGCCGACTCGGCCGGGGCGGTGCTGGTGAGCGACGCGGCGCATTCGATCGGGGCCGCGTACAAGGACCGGCCCGTGGGCGCGCTCGCGGACCTGACCACGTTCTCCTTCTTCCCGACCAAGACCGTGACGACGGCGGAGGGCGGCGCGGTCGCGGCGGCCGACCCCTCGCTGCTGCTGCGGGCCGCCCGCTTCAGGAACCACGGCCTCGTCAGGGACCCGGCCGAGCAGCGCGAGCCGGATGTGGGCGGGTGGCATCAGGAGGTGCACGAGTTCGGGCTGAACTACCGGCTGCCCGACGTGCTGTGCGCGCTCGGGCTCAGCCAGCTCAGGCGTCTGGAGAGCTTCCGCGAGCGACGGTCGGAACTGGTCGCGCGCTACAACACGCTGCTGCGCGACGTGCCGGGGCTGACGCTGCCGGCCCAGCGCGCGTACGTGCGGCCGAGCTGGCACCTCTACCCGGTCAGGGTCGGCGACGGCCGCCGGCGCGAGGTCTACGAGCGCATGCGGGCCGCCGGGATCGGCGTGCAGGTCAACTACGTGCCGTCGTACTGGCACCCGGTGTTCGAGGACCTCGGCTACCGGCGCGGGCTCTGCCCGCAGGCCGAGGCCTACTACGCCGAGGAGCTGTCGCTGCCGCTGTTCCCCGACCTGACCGACGCCCAGCAGGACCGGGTCGTGGAAACGCTCACGGGCATCCTGACCTGACTAGCGTTCGGCCAGCAGCAGGCAGCCGTCCTCTCCCCGGTCGATGAGGAAGCGCCGGTCCGCGACGGTCGCGACCGGCCGCTCCCTGGTCTGTACGAGCGGCCGGATGGGTTTGCCCTGGTCGATGACGACCTCCCACCACGACTCGTGACCGACGCTCTCGTCGATGTCGGCCAGCGGCACCCGCGCGTGGAAGTCCTGGCCCGCCAGCGTCACCGGGAAGTACATCTCCTCGCCGTCGCTCCTGCGCTGCAGCCTGACCACCGGCTCCCCATCGCCCAAGTCGGACAGCTCTCCCGAGAACACCAGGTCGCCGCCGTCCATCCGGCACTCGCCGATGACCGCCTCCGCTGTGCGAAGACGCATCCCCCACGCGCCCCTGGGGCTGCGTACGGGCACCAGCCACACGCCCTCCCTGCGCCGCGGCGCGGGGATCAGGGGCGGCAACCAGCGCGGCCCCGCCACCCGGCCGTCGAGCCGCAGCCCGTGGCCCCTGAGCCGCACGCACAGGTCCCAGCGGCCATGCCTGGCGAGCTGCGCGGCCGTCAGCGCGGCCGGGTGGAACGCGAACCTGAACGGGAACGCGTGCTCCGGCAGCGCGCCGCCGTCCTCCTGCTCGACGCTCTCCCAGGTGGGCACGCTCTCCTCGTCGCAGAGCAGCACGCTCTCACCGGTCCTTCGCTCCTCCAGCCGGACCTGTACCCGCATCCGGCGCAGCTCTCCCACATCAAACCTGCCCAGCCCCACGCGGCCCACGCCGTGGAGCACGCCGTCGCGCCAGTCGAGACTCATCAGCCTGGCGACCGCGCCCAGCTCGCCGGAGACCTCCGACAGCTGCTCCGGCATCGACGGGTGCCTGCCGTACCAGCGCTTGCGCAGGAGCCCGGCCGAGCCCACCCGGGGCTGCAGCTGTCCGCAGCGGTCCTGGGCGAAGACGTAGGCCAGCTCGGCCAGGCGGCGCTGGTGCAGCAGGTGAACCTGGAGGCGCAGCGCGTACGGGATGCTCTGCCAGGCCTCGCGCGACACGCCGTCGAGGTAGCGGACGACAAGGTCCACCAGGGCCGGGTCCGCCGCCGCGCCCATGGCGGCCATGGCCTCCACGGCGACGGACATGTCGATGTCCAGCGTGTCGCGGTCGAAGTCCGTCTTGAGGCCCGGCGCCCCTCGGCTCAGCACGGCCGCGGTCTCCAGCACGGACAGGAGGCGGTCACGCAGGTTGCCCGGCTCCAGGCTGCGCTGGGTGATCGAGGAGCCCGGCTCGTCGCGTTGCCGCCAGTGGTAGACGATCGCGGCCAGCACGTCCACCGAGCCCGCTCCCACGTGGGCCGCCATGGCGACGGGCTGGTCCTCGTACATCCGCTCGGGGAAGCTCAGGCCGAGGCGGTCCCAGAAGGAGCGGCGGTAGACCTTGTTCCACAACATGCGGTCACGGATCAGCAGCGGGTGGCGGGTGATGTGCGTGCCCTTGACGGGCCTGGCGAACGCCTCCCTGTGGGCCCACGACGGTATGAGCAGGTTGCGGTAGAGACGCATGACGTTTCCGCAGGCCAGGTCGGAGCCCGTGGATTCGAGCGAGGACACCAGGCGTTTGAACGCGTCGCGCGGCACGGTGTCGTCGCCGTCCACGAACGCCAGGTAGCGGCCGGTCGCCCGGCGCACGCCGACGTTGCGGGCGCGGCCCACGCCCTGGTTGTCCTGCCTGATGAGGCTGATTCGGCGGTCATCGGCCTGCCTGGACTCGACGACCGCCGAGCCGCCGTCGGCACTGCCGTCGTCGACGCAGATGACCTCCAGGTCGTCCAGCGTCTGGGCGGCGATGGAGTCCAGGCAGGGCCCGATGTACTTCTCGACGTTGTAGAACGGGACGATCACCGAAAGAACCGGCACACGCTTTCCTCTTTCTGGGTGGTTATCCGTTTCTCTGTGGTTATCCGGACAGCAGGCGGATGACCCTGCGGGCGACCTTGCGGGGACGGGCCAGGCGGCGGGAAAGGCGGTATCCGAGCGTCTTGCGGTAGGCGGAGGCCTTGCGCTGGCTCCTGCGCAGCTTGGCCTTCGCCCTGACCAGCTCGCGCTCCCGGTAGGAGAGCTTGGTCTCCAGTCGGGAGATCCTGGCCAGGGCCGCGGTGAGCTGGTCGGCCAGGCGGTCGCGGGCCCCGAGCAGGTCCCTGTACGTGGGCACGTGCTCCTCGCCGGCGCAGCCCAGCTCCGCGTCCAGCTTGCGGGCGCAGTCGAGGTCGCCCTGGTCGCAGGGGCGGTCGGCCATGCCGCACAGGGTCAGCGTGAGCTGGTCGGCCTCCAGCGGCCACGGCCACGGGTGGTGATGGCCGGCCGCCAGCAGCCTGACCGCGAACCGCCACAGGATCCTGCACAGGACGACTCTTGGCGCGGGTGGCGAGGACGGGCCCGCCAAGGGGTTGATGGCCGCGAACCGCTCGCCGTCGTACACCAGGCTGTCGGTCGCGGCCGACACGTCGCCGCCCGCCTCCAGCCATTCGGCCAGCTCTTTCAGCAGCTCGCGCACGGTCTTGACGTCCTCGCGGGCACACGCCTCGACGAGGATCTCCTCCACGACCCTGCCCGCCGGAATCAGGCGCTCCTCACCGTCCGGGAGGCGTCTGGCGCCGTCGTGGGTGAGCTCGTACAGCGCGGCGCCCTCCTCGACGAGCCCGAGCGGCAACTCCATCCCATCGTCGTGCGGCGGGCGTGTCGCCACGGCCAGCCACAGCGGCGCCAGCTCCTCCCCCAGGCGGTGCCTGAACACCAGGCGGGTCAGCCGGAGCGGGTCGGCCACCAGCATGCGGTCGCCGCCCCGCGCGCTCAGCGGGAACGTGAGCGCGTCCGGCAGGTCGGCGGCCAGCGCCTCGCGGGACAGCAGGGCTCTGGGGGCCTGCCTGACCGGATACGCCGCGTAGCACCGCCCCACGCTCAGCCCCGCCGACTCCAGCCCTCGGTCGAGAGCCGCGGGACCGCTGGGGTAGGTCGGGTCGAAGCCGTGCGGCGCCCACTGGTCGTCGCCGCCCTCCCGGTCCGCGGGCCTGGCCTCCAGGAACCGGTCGACGCCCAGATCGTTGCGTACGCCGAGCACCAGCCGCCCCCCGGGCGCCATCAGCCCGGCCAGCGCCCCGAGCGACTCGCGCCAGGCCGCCGCGGGCGCCTCCGCGGAGTGCGTGCGCAGCAGCCCGTCCAGCGCCAGCACCAGGTCGTACGGCTCCTCCGCGGCGAACACCTCCAGCCGCCCGCAGAAGACCGCCAGCCCCGGATGCCGCTCGCCGAGAGCGCAGGCGTCAGGGTAGGAGCGCAGCAGCACGGCGGCCGATGAGGCCCGCGAGACCACCTCGTCCACCAGTCCCTGTGGATGCGGCCCGACCAGCAGCACCCGGCCGCTCGCCGGGACGAGCCGCCTGATCAGCTCGAGTGCCGCGCCCCGCCAGTCCGCGATGCCGCCCATGTTGGACATGTCGGACCACAGCAGCATCTCCCCGCCGATCAACCGGACGTTCTCGGGCGCCTCATACGTGTTCATGGCCTCACTCCGTGAGGCGGCTCGGTCGCTCGAAGGCCGCCGCCTTCCCTCGTCGCTCTGGTCGCTACGCTCCCGACGCTCCTCAGTCCAGGCGGCGGCGCTCCCTCGCGGGGCCGCTTCCATCCGAACATTCGCAGTAGCTCCTCCGGTGTCGCCTGATATTCGAATCCCAGCTCGCGCCGCGCCACCTCCGCCGCCAGCTCACGGTCGACGTGCGTGCCGTGCAGTTCGGGCCAGAGCCGCATGCGGCGCGCCGTCCCGCCGTACTCGGGACGCTCGTCCTCGAACTGCATCGGATCCCCGTACACGGCCACCTCGCATCCCACCGAGGCGCCGTAGAACAGCGCGCTGCCGAGCCGGTTGGAGGCCACCCTGCGGTGGCGTCGCAACTGGACCAGCTGCTTGCGCAGGAAGTCGCGACCCTTTCCCTCCCAGCGGGAGCCGCGCTCGCCATGGCAGATGACCCGGAACCCCCTCGATTCGTACGCCCGCCGAATGTCCGGATTCGCGAATTCCAGCCAATATAGGCAGACCGTGACCCGCCCGGTCTCGACATTTCGGATTTCGTCGGCCAGGCGGGCGTGGTCGCCGCTGACGGAATGCTTTTCCCAGCCATGAAAGGGATACCAGATCGTACCCTTGCGCTCGGGGACCACGCCCAGCTCAGGCTCCAGGCAAAGAAGGTAAATCCAGGGCGCGCCGATGAGGTAGTGTCCTCTGCGGCCCATGGACCAGCCGCGGCGGCGCAGCACGTCGGACCAGATGAAACGGGGATATCCGGGGCTGCACCAGTGGTCGTTGGGCGGAAATCCGTGGAGATAGTTCCAGCCGTGCTGGAGGAAACCTTGGATGCGTTTCGGCGACTCCTCCGGCAGGCCGCAGTATCTACTGAGAATACGCGAATGCCCATACCAGTGATTGGATTCGTCCATCATTCCCCCCGTACGGTGGACCGTGTCCCGTCCGACATTCCCAGCCCACAACGAGCGCCACGCGCCGTTATACGGTTCCATTACTGGAGACGGGGTCTTGGTTTTTCCTCACCCCCAGATCCCGCTACACTGTGTCGCGCCTTGAAGACAGAGAGTGAGTGATCATGAGTCATCTCGGTCGCCTGCGGACCGTCTTCCGCAGCGCGCTCAACCTTCCGGCCGACGCCGACGTCGACGGGCTCGAATACCGCGCCATCCCCCAGTGGGACTCCCTGGCCCACATGGCGTTGATCGCCGCGATGGAGGACGAGTTCACCATCATGATCGACACCGACGAGATGATCGACATGAGCTCGTTCGCCAAGGCGTCCGAGCTGCTGGAGAAGCATGGCATCGGCGTCGCCGCCGTCTGAGGCCAGGGTCGTCCTGGTCACCGGCTCGACGACGGGCATCGGCCGGGCCGTCGCGGCCACGCTGGCCGCGACCGGCCACGGCGTCGTGCTCCACGGGCGCGACGAGGAGCGGGCCGCGAAGGCCGCCGCCGAGGTCGCGGAGGAGACCAGCGGGCTCACCGACTCGGTCGCCTGCGACGTGGCCGACTCCGGGGCCGTCTCGGCCGTGATGCGGCAGATCTACCAGCGGCACGGCCGCCTCGACGCGCTCGTGATCAACGCCGGTGTCCACGCCGCCGGCCCGCTCGGCATGACCCGCCACGACACGGTCGATCGGCTCTTCCAGGTCAACGCCGTGGGCGCGACGTACACCCTGCAGTCCTCGCTCAGGCTCCTGCGCCGCGGCACCTATCCCGCCGTGGTGCTGGTCTCCTCGATGATGGGCCGCATGGGCGGCGCCGGCCAGGCGCTCTACTCCGCCACCAAGGCGTCCATGATCGGCCTCACCCTGGCCGCGGCCAAGGAGCTGGGGCCGACCGGGATCAGGGTCAACGCCGTGGCCCCCGGCTACATCAAGACCGACATGCTCGCCACACTTGACGAGAACGCCCGCACGGCCACGGTCGCCGCGACCCCGCTGAGGCGGCTCGGCACGCCCGCCGACGTCGCCGACGCCGTCGCGTTCCTGCTCTCGCCGGCCGCCGCTTTCATAACCGGCCAGGTCATCGGCGTGGACGGCGGGCTGGTGCTGTGATGTTCCCGCACCCACAGGCCCGCCTCGTCGTCGCGGGAGAGCCGGCGAGCCTCAGCGGCGACGAGCTGCTCCACCACGTCAACCGCACCGCGGAGGCCCTGGCCCGGCTGCAGCCCGGGCCGCTGTTCTGCGGCATGCGCAACAACCTCACGTCGGTCCTGCGCTATCTCGCCGCGTGGAGGTCGGGCCGGCCGGTCGCGCTGCTCGATCCCGACCTCTCCCCGGCGGCGCTGGCCGAGCTGGTGGGCCGGTTCAGGCCCACGGCGCTGCTCGGGTTCACGCACGCCGCCGACGGCGCACGACCGCCGCGCCTCGACGGAGCTCACGCGCCGGAGCCGCATCCCGACCTGGCCGTTCTCCTCGCCACCTCGGGCTCGACGGGCAACCCCAAGCTCGTACGCCTGTCGCGCCAGGCCGTGCTGGCCAACGCCGCAGCCATCGCCGCGGCGCTGTCCATCACCCCCGACGAGATCGCGCCGACCAGCCTGCCGCTGCACTACAGCTACGGGCTGTCGGTGCTCAACAGCCATCTGGCGGCGGGGGCGACCGTGATGCTGACGGAGGCGGGGCTCCTCGAGCGGTCGTTCTGGACGCATCTTGACGCGCACCGATGCACGTCGCTGGCCGCCGTCCCGTACCAGTACGAGATGCTGCGGCGGCTGCGCTACGACCGGTCCGAGCACCCGACGCTGGCCACGCTCACCCAGGCAGGGGGGCGGCTCAGCCCGGAGCTGGTCAAGGAGTTCTCGGGCCAGGCCGATCGGTTCTTCGTGATGTACGGGCAGACCGAGGCCACGGCCCGCATCGCCGTCCTGCCCCCCGACCGGCTGGACGACAAGCAAGGCTCCGCCGGGCCGGCCATCCCCGGGGGCCGGTTGGCCGTCGACGAAGGCGAGATCGTCTACCACGGGCCCAACGTCATGATGGGCTACGCGGAGACGGCCGCCGACCTCGCTCGGGGCGACGACCTGGGCGGCGTCCTGCGTACGGGCGACCTGGGGCGGCTCGACTCCGAGGGGTTCCTCTACATCACCGGGCGGCTGAAGCGGATCGCCAAGGTCTTCGGCGTGCGGGTCAATCTCGATGACGTCGAGCGGCTGCTGCGCGGCTCGGTCCCGGTGGCGGCCACCAGCGGCGACGACCGGGTGACGGTGTGGGCCGAGGGCCTCGACGCGGCCGGCTGCGCGGGGCTGGCGCGGAGGCTGGGGGCCGAGCTGCGGGTCCATTGGAGCGGGTTCGACGTGCGCGGCATCGACAGCCTGCCCCTGCTGTCCACCGGCAAGGTGGACTACCGGGCCCTGGAGTCGCGCACATGACGGCCGGGCTGCGCATTGAGGCGGGGGGTGGCGGGTGAGCGTTTTCGGCTTGGCCGAGCCCGAGCGGGAGGCGGTGCTGGTGAGCGAGCTGGCGGCGCTCACCGAGCGGCACAGGGAGGCGTGCCTGCCGTACCGGAGGATCCTCGACGCCATCGGCGCGCAACCCCCGTACGAGCGGCTCGTCGACCTCCCCTGGCTGCCCGTGCGGCTGTTCAAGACGCACGAGCTGCGCAGCGTGCGCGAAGATCAGGTGTTCAGGGTGCTGACCTCCAGCGGGACCACCGGGCAGCAGCCCAGCCGGGTCTATCTCGATCGTGAGGCGGCCGCCGCGCAGACGCGGATGCTGGCGGCCACGCTCAGGGAAGTGCTCGGCGAGCGGCGGCTGCCGATGCTGGTCGTGGACAGCCGCTCCGTCGTGCGCGACCCCACGCTGAGCGCCCGGGGCGCCGGCGTGCTCGGGATGATGAACTTCGGCAGGGACCACACGTTCGTGCTCGACGAGAAGGGGCGGGTGGACGCGGAGGCGGTCAAGGCGTTCCTCGCGCGCCACGGGAGCGAGCGGTTCCTGGTCTTCGGGTTCACGTTCATGGTCTGGCTCCATCTGCGCGGTCTCGGGGCGGACCTTTCGCAGGGGGTGCTGATCCACTCTGGCGGGTGGAAGCGGCTGGCCGAGCAGGCGGTGGACAACGCCGAGTTCCGACGGCGGCTGGCGGCCGAGTGCGGGCTTACCCGAATCCACAACTTCTACGGGATGGTCGAGCAGATCGGCACGGTCTTCCTGGAAGGCCCCGACGGCGATGGGCTTTACTGCCCCGATTTCGCCGATGTCGTGATCCGTGATCCGGAGACCTGGCAGGAGGCGCCCGTCGGCGAGCCGGGGCTGATCGAGGTCGTCAGCACGCTCCCCACGTCATATCCCGGCCATGTCCTCATGACCGAGGACCTGGGCGTGGTCCGCGGCGTCGATGACGGATGCTGGCCGGGCAAGCGGTTCGAGGTCCTGGGCAGGCTGCCCAGGGCGGAGGCACGCGGCTGCAGCGACACCATGGGGCAGGGCTGATGCTGGACGACCCGAAGCTCGATGTCCGCTTCCCCGCCGTGGGCCACGTGCCGGTCGAAGGGCTGCTCGGAGAGCTGGGCAGCGGTCTGGACGTGGGCGACGAGCGGGTGCGCGAGTTCCTCGCGGCCTTCGGAAGGCGGCTGCTGCGGCCCGCGCTGGCGCGGCGCCACCCCGAGCTGGGCTCGCTCGGCTTCTTCCTGCGACCCAGCGAGCTCGCCCGGACCGTGGACGGGCTGGGAACCGAGCACGTACGCGTGCCGCGCGGCCTGGTCTTCCACATCCCGCCCGCCAACGTCGACACCGTCTTCGTCTACTCCTGGGCCTTGTCGGCCCTGATGGGAAACCGCAACATCGTCCGCCTCTCTCCCCGCTCCGGCGCGGTCGCCGAGGTCATCCTGGAGACCCTGCACGAGGCGCTGGCCGACGCCGATCCCGTCATAGCGGCCACCCAGCGCATCGTCTCCTACGGCCGCAGCGACGGCATCACCGCCGCGCTCTCCGCCGCCTGCGACCTGCGGGTGGTGTGGGGCGGCGACGGCACCGTACGGGAGATGCGGCGGCATCTGCTCGCCCCGCACGCCCGCGACCTGGTCTTCCCCGACCGCTCCTCGTTCGCCGTCGTGCGCGCGGCGGCCTGGCTGTGCGCGCCCAGGGCCGCGCGGGTCACCGTGGCCGAGGGGTTCGTGAACGACACCTACTGGTTCGACCAGGCCGCCTGCTCCTCGCCCAGGACCGTGTTCTGGGTGGGTGCGGAGGGCGACTGCGACCCGGCGCGGGCCGACTTCTGCGAGCACGTGGCGCGGGTGGTCGCCGTACGCGGGTGGGGGGTCGATGCGGCGATGGCCGTGGAGAAGCGGGTCTCCACCTACGGGCTGGCCGCCGACGGGCTGGCGGAGCGCATCGAGTTCCGGGGCAACGCGCTGGCCAACGTGACGCTGGCGGCGGCGGCCGCAGCACCGAGGCGGTGGCTGGGAGCGGGAACGTTCGCGCACGCCAGGCTCGGCTCGCTGGCGGAGCTGGTCCCGCTGGTCGAGCGGCGTGACCAGACGATGACGCACTTCGGGTTCGGCAAGGACGAGTTGGAGGACCTGGCCAGAGAGCTGGCCGGGCGCGGGGTCGATCGCATGGTGCCGGTCGGGAGCGCGCTGAGCTTCCATCGAGTGTGGGACGGGTTCGATCTCCCGGCCGAGTTCACGCGGCTGGTGACCGTCGTCAGGTGACGTTGTTCCTCCGTATCGGCAGCGTATTCAGAACGAGACGTGCTGGTGTGCCACGGTCTGGGGACATTGGCCCTAGGCTGTGACCCGTGGTGATTCATGCCCTGCTCGCGGTCACGCTGGCCATGACCTCGCTGCCCGCTCAGGCGACTACGGTCGACTGCGCCCGGGTCAAATGCCTGGCGCTGACGTTCGACGACGGCCCGGGCGTCAAGACGCCCACCCTGCTCAAGACGCTCAAGAAGGCGGGGGTCAAGGCGACGTTCTTCCTGGTGGGCAAGCAGGTGGAGCTGCGGCCGGAGATCGCCAGACAGGCGCTCGCGCAGGGGCACGCGATCGGCAACCACACCTACTCCCACAACTCGCTGCCGGCCCTGTCCGACAACGAGATCCTCGACGAGCTCAAGACCACCCAGGAAGCGATCGAGCAGGCCACCAAGCTGCGGCCGAAGATGTTCCGCCCGCCCTACGGGCACACCGACGACCGTGTGCTCGGGCTGGCCAACCAGGTGGACCTGGCCCAGGTGCTGTGGACGGGCACGACGCTCGACTGGAAGCTGCGTGACACCAAGAAGATCAAGGCCGCCGTGCTCAGGCTGGCCAAACGGGACGGCGTGATCCTCATGCACGACACGGTCCCGGAGACCGTGAAAGTCATGCCCGAGATCCTCAAGGAGCTCAAGAAACGCGGCTACCACCTGGTCACGGTCCCGACGCTGCTACGCGGCAAGGGGCCGGAGCCTGGAGTCAGCTACCCCTGATCAGGACCATGGGCAAGCGGAGGCCGTGGGTCGCACTCGCGACCTTCCTCATCGTGCAGGCCGTCCTCGGATGCTGGTGGGCGGCCTTCTACCCCGGCCTGTTCAGCCGCGACTCGGTCCTGTATCTCAGCCACACCGTCGTCGGGCCCTGGGTGAGCGACCACTCGGTGCTCTACGACTCGCTGCTGTGGCTGAGCTTCACCAAGACCGGTGACCTGGGCGCCGTCACGTTCGCGCAGACCGCCGCCATGGCGGCGGCGCTCACGTACCTGGCACAGTCCTTGAAGGCACTCGGCGCTCCCCGCCTGCCGACCACTCTCGTCGCGATGCTGATGCCGCTGGCGCCGCCCGTGGGCGCGTTCTCGGTGACGTTGTGGAAGGACGTGCCGTTCACGATCTGCGCGATCGCCATCGCCGGAGTGTGCGCGCGGATCGCGGCCAGGCGCGCTGTCACCGTGCCGGGGCTGGTCGGGCTCGGGGTGCTGTTCACGCTGCTCGGGCTGTTCCGTGCGAACGGCTTCCTCGTCGTGGGCGTCGCCGTCGTCGCGCTGCTGGTGATCGTCAAGACCATGCGCGTACGGCTGCTGCTGGCCGGCACCTTTGCCGCCGCCCTCCCGCTCGTGCTCACGAACCTGGTGTTTCCGCAGTTCGGCATCGTCGCCCCGTCCAAGACGTACGTGTACCACACGGCCTTCGGCGACATCGCGGTGGCGTACCGGGACCACCCCCAGCTGTTCACCGAACAGGACAAGGCGCTCATGACCTCCGTGGCGCCCCTGACGCGGTGGTGGGAGGGCGGCACCTGCTACACGATCAACCCGCTGATCTGGCGACGGGACTTCAGCTGGCAGCAGGCCGACGCGCACGCCTCCCAACTCCTCGACCTGTGGAAGCGGCTGCTGACCTCCGACCCCGGCATGATCGTGGACGCCCGCCTGTGCCGGGGGGCGATCGCGTGGAGGCCCGTGCAGGACGATCTCGCGATCGGGGGGATGACGTACCGGTTCTCGCGGCGGCCCAATGCCGACACCTACGTGGGGCCGAACAAGGTGCCCGACTTCCCCGGGCGGTGGGTCTACTCGCTGCGGCCACTGTCGTCGGAGCTGAACCGGGTGGCCGACCCCTGGCTGACCGACGCGCTGGCACCGCAGTACGACTGGCTGCTGTGGCGGGGCGCTCTGTGGGCGTACGTGTCCTATCTGGCCGTGGGGCTGGCGGCCTGGGCGCTCCGGAACCGGTACGTGCTGGGGGTGGCGGCCGTGGTGGCCGGGCAGCAGCTGGCCATCCTGGCCAACATCTCGGCGCAGGACTTCCGGTACATGGCCTCCCCCATCTTCATCGGGGTGCTGCTGGTGCCGCTGCTGCTGGGGAGTGTGGGGCGGCTGGCGGTCGCTTCCGTGCGACGGGTCGGGCGCGCGCTGCGTCCCGTACCGGCGGACCCTGAGACGGTCGAGTCCTCAGAGGACTCACCCCGCTCACCGAGCCGTCCCGCAACCGACGACTCCCCATCGAGCGAGCCCGCGCGGGACGAGCCGGAGGCGCCTGGACACGGGCCCGGCTAGCACTCCAGTGACACTTTCGCGATCATGGTAGGGATCTGCGCTGGTAGTGGCAGCGTCGGGCCGTGGCTTGGTGGCGGCGGCGCCAGTCCGACCGGCGCAGGATGGCCGTGACCGTGTGAGCTGCTGTGGTCAGCACACCAGCCGTGATCAATCCGTAATCAACCCCAGAACCGCGAAACCCGAGACGTTCGGACAGGGAGCCGCGCGCACCGTCCCTTTGCCCTGGACAGATGACTCGCCTCGGCTGCCAACCCGGGCTCAAGGGTTCAGTCCAAGTGGCTGACGTTACGACCAGCGCAGATGAGCCGCAGCGATAGAAGGGGGTCAGGAATGCCAGGCTCAGGCGGCGACCGCGAGGGCGTTCAAGGAGTGGACTTCGGCGTGGGCGAACGCCGGTAGTTCGAACCAGATGGCCTTGCCGCGGCGCGTGCGGACACTGCCCCAGGAGCCGGAGAGCGCGTCGACCAGGAACAGTCCGCGTCCGCGCTCGGCATCCACATCGACGGTGTGCATGGTCGGCAGTTCGGGGTTGGCGTCCTCGACCTCGCAACGCAGCAGGCCGTCCTCGGCGAAGAAGCTGAGGCGGACCTGTCCGTACGCGTGATCCAGCGCGTTGGCGACCAACTCGCTGACGAGCAGTTCAGCGACCTCCACCTGCTCTTCGAAGCCCCAGTCGGCGAGCTTCTCACGCGTCAGCCGGCGCGCACCGCGCACCGAGCCGAGGTCAGGCGACAGCCACCACGAGGCCGTCCGACACGTCTGCGAGCGACGGCCGGTCACCGCGGTCGAGATCCTGCTCCACAAAACCCTGTTCATTGCCCTACATCCCGAGTGGCAGCTGAGGCGCTGCCCGTCCGGTTCCCCCCGGTCCTCTCTTCAAGTGAGCCTGGATTTGCTCACACCACGAGAATGCCTCAGCGCGCCACCCGGAGGTGAGGTGAGAAATCCCTATATAGGTACCTAATCCGGACTACGTAGGTACCTAGCTCAGGGACGCCAGTGCAAGGTGGGGCTGTGGGTGCCGGTTTGACCTGCTCCCCGCCCTGAAGGGACGGGGATTCCCGTGCCGCTATGCGGCAGCTCGTGCCGCTTGCGCGGCCCGTGCTGTGGAACGAGGTGCTTGACGTTTCGCGGACCCGGGTGGGTCTCCACGCCCTGAGACGACCAGCCCGGCCGCCTGTCCTTTGGTCTTGGTGTTCCTCGCCCCGACGATGTCGGCGTGCTCGGTGTGCCCGCAAGAAGTGCAGGAGAAGATCGCTCGGCCCTTGCGGCTCTTCTCGTCCACCTTCCCGCACGCAGGTTCCGGGCACGTCTGGGACGTGTACGCGGGGTTGATCTTATGGATGGCGCACGGTTGTACGACCCGCGTCTGGCGCCGGGTTCAATCCTGGAATGTGGATAAATACGCATTCGGGCTGGTCAGGAGTGGCCCGGCCGCCCCCTTCTGGCTGGGATCCACGCGGGATTGCTCGGCCGGCGATTTCGTCGACATCCGTCAGGTCCCCGCTGGCAGCCGCAAGCGGGCGAGAACGAGGAGCTCATGAGCACCGTCGTCCGCTGCATCAACAGCGGAGAGAACTGCTGACGCCGAAACGCCCGGCGACCGGACACCACACCCTCCGCGGTGTGGTGTCGCGCGTGGATAGGCGACGTCGTCGAAGGCGGTATCGAACCTGGCCTGCGGGGAAGCAGGTGGGCATGGCTCGGAGAAGCGCGCCGGCGGGAACCCGCGACCGGTGACCGCCGATGGAGTACGACACGCTGGTGGAGGCCGCCCAGTGGGCCGGGGTGGAAGATCCGCGGCTGCTGGCCGCCATCGCCGCCACGCCACGTGACCGGTTCGTACCGCCACGCTATGCCTCACGGGCCCCGCACGACGAACCGATCCCGATCGGCCACGGCCAGCCCACCTCGCAGCCGTCCCTGATCGCGCAGATGATCGACGCCCTGCGGCTGTCGGGCACGGAGACGGTCCTGGAGATCGGCACCGGGTACGGCTACCAGACCGCCCTGCTGGCGCGCCTGGCCCGCCAGGTGTATTCGATGGAGCGCCACGCCGACCTGGCCGAGCACGCGCTGGCCAACCTCGCCGCAGCAGGGGTGGCCAACGCGGAGGTGGTGGTCGGCGACGGCACCGCCGGCCTCCCGGAACACGCGCCCTTCGACGCCATCGTCGTGTCCGCCACAGCCCAGACGGTGCCCGCCCCGCTCGCCGGACAACTGGCCGAGGGCGGGCGCCTGGTCATGCCGATCCAGGAGGACCTGAACGAGATCGTCACGCTCTTCGCCAAGCGGTACGGCCGCCTGGTCCAGGAGCGCCTGCTGACCCCTGCCCGTTTCGTCCCCCTGATCGGCGAGCACGCGGACGGCCCGGGCACGGAGCCGCCGGAACGCTAGGCGCCCGCGCGCCCGGATTCCCTCAGGAGGTCCCTGCGCCCGGCCCTCTCGGACGCCCCCTGCGCCCTACCCCCTTAGATGGTCAAGGAGGCGCCGTTGCGGCGGCCGGCCACGTGCGGGTCAGCGAGCGTCACCCTGAAGGCCCCGGCCACGTGCGGCGGTAGGCGCCCACCGTGCTCCGCCGTACAGGATGGAGTTTTTGCGCCGCGAACGGACCCGCACAAGATGGTCTGCGCCATGAACGAGCCGGCACATGGACGACGCCCGATCACTGACCCTTCTTGGCGCCCTCGGCGAGAGTGCCGCAGGTGAATCCCTTCTCCCGATCGGGCTGGAGCTGGATGTCGACCAGGATCGTGCTCTCCGAAAACTTCCGGAAGGTCTGCATCTTGTCGCAGTCGTAGAACGCGTAGCCGCCCTCGAACTCGCCCAGCAGCATCATCCAGCGCCCGTCGTAGAGCGTCTTGCCGCTACTGTCCTGGAGCCTGGCCCACTGGTCCTGGAAACCAAGAGTGTCGAGGAGGGTGTTGGACTGGCCGGTCTCCTGCACTTCCACCGCGCCGAAGACCATCTGGATGATGAGCAGGTATCCAAGCCCGACACCCGTGAAGGCGCCGATCATCACCTTCATGCCGGCGCGGCCCATCGACTTACGGCGCAGCAGACGGAAGGGCACCACGTAGGCCAGAACGCCCAGCGCGACCGCGAAGATGACGTCCCCGCTGTCCAGTGACTCTGACTCCCCGACTGACACGTACGAGAAGAAGCCCAGGTAGGACAGGCCGGCCCACACTCCGGCGATCACCGCGACGATCCATGGGCGTTCCCTGAGGGCCTTGAAGAGGCGCCCTGCCCGGCCCCGAGTGATCAGGTTGAGCAACCAGCCGAGTCCGACGAGGAAGCCAATGCCCGCGGCGAGGAGCAGTAGCAGCGGAAGCAGGGTGCCCAGGAGCCGTCCGAGCAGCACGGACTGGTCGAGCCCGGCCTGCTCGGGCGTGATGCCGAAGACGGCGTACATCTCCTGGAAGCCCATGTACAGCACCGCGTACAGCGTGACGCCGGCCGGAACCACCACCGAGCCGATCTTCTCGAGGACGTCAAGGATGCCGCCCTTGTCCGCTTCCTCTTCTCCTTCCGCCTCTTTGGCCGGGGCAGTGTCCTCCCTCTCCACCAAGGCCGAGTCAGGAGGAGTCGGACGATCTAACGGATAAGACTGATAAGTCATGATAAATCGGAATTCCTGTGTGTATGCCAAATACGCCTAAAAGCCGCATAATCGGACAAGTGGCGATCCCGCCAAGAGTAGGGGATGAAGCCTCCCCTAAGGCAACGCTTCAATTAACTTTCAACGAACTCCATGACCTTCCGGCCCACGTCACACGGCGCGGGCCCCCTCGCATGCCCCCTCCCCAAAAGGAACGATCATAATTTACTCCCACCGTTTCGGGACCCGTCCCGGAGTAAGCCCGGTAATGACGGCATTACGGATTCATTGGCTGCTACAGTTCCCAGCCAATCCGTCAGGTCTTCCCCTCGAAAGCCAGGCGGGAGTGTGCGCATGGCCGTTTCCCACAGTCGAGCCTCGTTTCGCTGATCGACGCGCTCATCCGCGTGAAACGCGGTCCAAAGACACGCCAGACTAGCGCCGGCCGATCCTGATCTTGGAGGGGGTCGGTGGCTCCGGCTCTACGACGGACACGGCCTGTCCCTGACAACAAGCGGCCCCGGTGGCGGGCGACAAGGCACTGGGCGCTCGGGGATATGGAGCCCTTGGCCGATCACCAGTCGTCTCCCGTGCCGGGGTTGGCCAAGGGCTCCGCTACTCGATGGTGCCCATCACCCTGAGTGTCAGTAACCGTATGCTCACCATCAACCGCGACCGGGGAGAGCAGCATGAGCGATGCCTTGATAGACCTGCTGAACGATGCCTTCGCTGACCGGCCCCTGCGGGTCGGCACGCGGAGTTCACCGATGGCCCTCCATCAGGCCAACGACGTACGCGACCGGATCCGCAAGCGCGTGCCAGATCTGGACGTTGAACTTGTGCCGATGACGACGAAGGCGGATCTATGGCCGGGGGATCTGGCCGAACTCGGCGGGAAAGGGCTCTTCACCAAGGAGATCGACCGGGCCCTGATGTCGGCACAGGTGGACATCACGGTGCACTGCATGAAGGACGTACCTGGCGATGTGCCGCTCCCGGAAGGGACCGCGTTCGGTGCCTACCTGGAACGCGAGGACGTACACGATGTCGTGGTCACGCGCGACGGCACACCCCTGGCTGACATCCCGGCGGGATCGATGATCGGCACGAGCAGCGTACGGCGGCGCGCTCAACTCCACATGTACCGGCCCGACCTGCGTACCGAACGCATCCGGGGCAACGTCAACAGTCGCCTGGCCAAGCTGGACGAAGATCCCACGTACACGGCGCTGATTCTCGCGCGGGCCGGGCTGGGCCGCATCGATGCGCTGGATCGCCATTACGAGGTCTTGCCGGTGGAGTTCCACCCGACAGATGGCGGGATCGTCAGCATGGTTCCCGCCGTGGGCGCAGGAGTGATCGGCATCCAAGCGCGCACCGCAGACAGCCCGATCATGCGGTTGCTGGATGAGCTGAACGACCCGGCGACGGCAGGCCACATCTTGGCCGAGCGGACGATGCTGCACATGTTGCGCGGGCACTGCAACAGCCCGATCGCAGGCCATGCCTCGACCACGGCGGACGGTCAGATGTCGCTGCATGGGATGGTGTTCAACCACGACGGCTCCAAGTTCGTCCGCTCGCACCTGTGGGGCGACCCTGGCGACCCGGCAACACTGGGTTCGCGTGTGGCATCCGACCTGCTGCATCAGGGAGCACGGCACCTGATCACCGCTACCCGCAAATGACGGACCACGCCGGCACAGAGGGCCACGTGAGCCATCAGGCGGGCGTCGCACAACGACCGGATTCCGCGCGTCATACACGCGGCGCGGACGGCGCCGGGGAACGACTGCTCGTGCGGATGCCGAAGGGCTGCGCGGCTTAACCCGTGTGCCCAGGAAAGGGAGTCACTCCCACTCGATGGTGCCGGGGGGCTTGCTGGTCACGTCGACCACCACGCGGTTGACCTCGCGGACCTCGTTGGTGATCCGGGTCGAGATGCGCGACAGCACGTCGTAGGGCACGCGCGCCCAGTCCGCCGTCATCGCGTCCTCCGACGTCACCGGACGCAGCACCACCGGGTGCCCGTACGTGCGCCCGTCCCCCTGCACGCCCACCGAGCGCACGTCCGCCAGCAGCACCACCGGGCACTGCCAGATCTGCCGGTCCAGCCCGGCCCGGGACAGCTCCTCGCGGGCGATCGCGTCGGCCTCGCGCAGCAGGTCGAGGCGCTCGCGCGTGACCTCGCCGATGATGCGGATGCCGAGGCCGGGGCCGGGGAACGGCTGGCGCCAGACCATGGCGGCCGGCAGCCCGAGCTCCTCGCCCGCCCGGCGGACCTCGTCCTTGAACAGCGCCCGCAACGGCTCCACCAGCTTGAACTGCAGGTCGTCGGGGAGGCCGCCGACGTTGTGGTGCGACTTGATGTTGGCGGTGCCGGTGCCGCCGCCCGACTCCACCACGTCGGGGTAGAGCGTGCCCTGGACCAGGAACTCGACCGGCCCGTCGGCCATGATGGCGCGCTGCTCGTCCTCGAAGACGCGGATGAACTCGCGGCCGATGATCTTCCGCTTCTCCTCCGGGTCGGTGACGCCCTCAAGGGCCTTGAGGAAGCGGTCGGCGGCGTCGACCACGCGGAGCTTCACGCCCGTGGCGGCCACGAAGTCGCGCTCGACCTGCTCGGCCTCGCCCTTGCGCAGCAGGCCGTGGTCGACGAAGACGCAGGTCAGCCGGTCGCCGATGGCCCGCTGAACGATCGCGCCCGCCACCGCGGAGTCGACGCCGCCCGACAGCGCGCAGATCGCGCGGCCGTCGCCGACCTGGCGGCGCACGGCCTCGATGGAGTCTTCGACGATGTTGAGCATGGTCCACGACGGGCGGCAGCCGGCCGCGTCGAGGAAGTGCTTGAGCACCGTGTGGCCGTGCTCGGAGTGGAGCACCTCGGGGTGGAACTGCACGCCGTAGAGGCCGCGCCCAGGATGCTCGAAGGCGGCGACCGGCGTCTCGCGCGTCGAGGCGGTCACCGTGAAGCCCGCGGGGGCGGCCGCGACGCTGTCGCCGTGTGACATCCAGACCGTCTGTGCGGCCGGCAGGCCGGCGAAGATGATGCCCTCGCTGAGCACCTCCAGCGCGGTGCCACCGTATTCGGCGACGCCCGTGCGGGCCACCTCGCCGCCCAGCGCCTGCGCCATGGCCTGGAAGCCGTAGCAGATGCCGAACGTGGGCACGCCCGTGTCGAACAGCCCGTGAGGCACCGGCGGCGCACCTTCGGCGTAGACCGAGGAGGGGCCGCCGGACAGGATGATCGCCTTGGGCTTCTTCGCCAACATCTCCTCGACAGGCATCGTCGAGGGCACGATCTCGGAGTAGACGTGGCACTCGCGTACGCGTCTGGCGATCAGCTGCGCGTATTGTGCGCCGAAGTCGACCACCAGCACTGTGTCGAATTCAGACACCGTGAGAAACCCCCCAAAGGCGAAATGCGGTAACCACAGTCTATCGGCCCTGTGCATTACACCTGGCCTGCCAACGACACTCGTGCTAACACAGAACGATGGATCTTGCCTGGCCGGTGACCGCGTGGGCCCTGTGGGTGACCGCGCTGGCCGCCGCCTTCAAGGTGTCCAGCCGCGAACGGCCCCAGGAGGCGCCCCGGTACGAGGCGCCCGCGCCCGTGGTCGAGCTTTTACGCGGGATGCGGTCTCAGGACGTGTTCCAAGCGGCGCTGTTCGACCTGGCGGGCCGCGGGTGGGTGACGATCGAGGGCGACCGCCTCTCATCGGCGCCCCCGGGGCAGGCGCCGCTCCGGCCATATGAGCGATGGGTCCTGGAACGGGTGGCCGCCCGGCTGGGAAGTAAGCCGTATGCGCCGGTGATAGCGCTCATGCCCGAAGGTTCCGATCTGGACAGCGACCTCGTCCCGCTCGTCCGGCAGACAGCCATCGAGCTCGGGCTGGCGCGGAGGCGCTGGCAGACCATGATCGTGCCGCTGCTGCTGGCCATGGGGCTCGTGATCCCCTGGTACGCCACCATTTCGGCGGCCGGGCTCTCGTGGCCGGGGATGATCGCGACAATGGTGTCCTTCGTGGCCGGGGGAAGCCTGCTCATGGCCGGAAGGGGTTTCCTGCCGACCGAGGCCGGGCGGGAGATCGCCGGGTCCGATCGCGCGCCGCTGGACCCGCGGCAGCAGTGGATCTACACCGGCAGCGGCTGGCGCGGCGTCGAGATCGAGCCGCCCGGTTCCTCCGCTCCCGTCCCCAAACGGCAGGAGGTCTCCGGTTACATCGTCAAGCGCTGGGCCGTCACCGACATGGACCCCGACTCGATGAGCAGCAGGCGCGCCTACTACGTCGCCCTCCATGACGGCAGCTCGGAAAAGGCCACGTCATATCTGGTCAAAGAGGGTGTCTACCATGACGTGCTGCCGGGCGACTTCGTCCGGGTGCTGGTCAAGCCGCGCAGCGGCAGGGTGGTGCGGATGCTCGGCCACGAACGTCACTGGTAGGGCGGCAGGTTGCCGGTGAGCAGGGTCTCGGTCTGCTGCCGCAGCCAGTCGGCGTACCTGGGATCGGTCAGCACCAGGAACCGCTCCTCCCGGATGGCCTCCATGACCAGGTCGGCCACCTGGGACGGCTCGATGCCACGCTCCGCCGCCCTGCTGACGGACTCCTGAACCGCCACCTCGTCCTGGGTGGGGGTGTTGACCAGGGTGCGAGGGCGCAGGCGGGCGGAGTCGGCGATGCGCGTCCTGACCGCGCCGGGGCAGAGCGCGGTCACGCGGAGCTTGGAGCCCGTGGCGGCCAGGTCTTCGGCGAGGGCCTGGGACGCTGCCAGGGCGGCGTGCTTGGTGACCGCGTACCCGCCGGCCCCGGGCGTGGCGAACAGCCCGGCCACGGACACCGTGTTGACGATGTGCCCCTCGGTGTCCTGCTCGATCATGCGCGGCACGAACTCTCGGATGGCGTGCAGCACGCCCCACAGGTTCACGCCGAGCAGCCAGGCGAAGTCCTCCTCGCCCCGGGTCCACATGTGGCCGCCCTGGAAGACGCCGGCGTTGTTGCAGAGCACGTGCACGGCGCCGAACTCGCCGAAGCAGCGGTTGGCCAGGTGTTGTACGGCCGCCGCGTCGGAGACGTCGGTGACCTGCGTGAGCACCTTGCCGTCGCCCGCCTGGGCGGCCGTCTCCGCGAGGCCGCCGGGATCGACGTCGGCGAGCATCAGCGTCATGCCCTCGGCCGCGAACCTGAGCGCCAGCGCCCGCCCGATTCCGCTGGCCGCGCCGGTCACCACGGCGATCTTTCCGGAGAGCTCCCGCACAGGCCCAACCTCCTCGCTCGCGCCCGACGCTACCGGAGGTGTCGTCGCCGCCCTAGAGCACGCTCTGGAGAATGCGTCCCCCACCGTGTGGGATCAACACCCCCTCCGCACTTGGGCTGAGGTCTCTTTTGGGGAGGGAGGGAGGCGGGCACCCCCACTGAGCAGCACTCCCTCCGCACTTCGGGGAGGGGAGGGAGGCGGCGCCCCCACTGGCCGACGCGCCCTCCCCCGCTCCCGGCGGTTCTAGAGGATGCGGTCGATCAGGCCGAGGGGCGGGGAACCGAGGTCGAGCAGGGCCTTGTGGAAGCGCTGCAGGGTGAAGCCCGCGCCCCACTCCTTGCGCGCCCGCTCCCGCAGGTCGAGGATGAGCAGCTTGCCCCAGGTGTAACGCCCGTACGTCGGGTCGAACGACGCCCGCCTGGCCTCCGACAGCGCCGCGGGCCCCGCCAGATGCGTGTCGGACTCGAAACGCCTGGCCCCCTCCTCGACCGTCATCTGCCCGGTGTGCACGCCGATCGCGCAGGCGAGCCGGGTGACGCGGATCAGCGCCTCCACCCACACCCCGATCTCGAACCGCGGGTCGTCCGCCTCGAAGCCCTCCTCCACGCACAGCTCCTCGGCGTAATGGGCCCATCCCTCGATGAACGCCATCGACTGCAGCAGCCTGCGCACGTCCGACTTCGCCCGCCGCAGCGCGCGGGCGTGCGAGAAGTGCCCGGGCGCGACCTCGTGCACGTTGATCGCCGGCAGCGTCGTACGGCTGAAGACCTCCAGCCACTCCTCCTGGTCCCGCTCCGGCCACGACGGCTCCGGCGGCGTGATGTAGTACCAGGACGGGCCCTCGGGCTCGCCGGGCGAGTTCCACGCCATCATGGCCATCGCCCAGCGCCGCGACTCGGGCGCCAGCCCCACCTGGCATTCGCCGTCGTGGTAGGGCACAAGGTCCTTCTCGCGGGTGAACGCGATGGCCTTCTCCGTGCCGATCCGCGCCGCCTCGATCACGCCGTCCGCGTCGGGGTGGTCCTTGACCAGCTCACGTACGACGTCCAGCGGCGCCCTGCCCTTCTCCCCCAGCTTGGCGCAGGACTCGGCGAGCAGCGCCATCAGCCGGTCCCGCTCGGCGTCCGCCCGCTCGGCCAGCCTGCCCAGATCGACCGGCAGGCCCTCGGCCGTGCCCATGAGCCTGGCCAGCGCCTCACCGCCGAGCGCGGCGTCGGGGTCGCCCTCGGCCGCGGCCCGCTCGACGTGGGCCACGAGCCGTCCGTGGGCCTCGAGCGCGGCCTCGTCCGTGACCCCGGCGGCCAGCCCCTTGACCGCCGCGAGCAGGGACGTCGCGACGGGTGCCGGGACCTGGTCGAGCGAGGCGATCGCCTGGTCCACAGCCTCGGGCCAGAGCGCGAGGTGGGCCGCCTTGGCCGCGGCGCGCTCCTCCTCGGGGGCGTAGTCGCGGTCGTAGCAGGCGAGGTCGAGGTTCGAGAGGTGGATCAGCGGGTTCTTGCGATGCAGCTCCAACTCGCCGAACTGGGTACGCAGGCTCTCCTCGAACACCTGTAGGTGCTCGGCGTCATGCGCGTCCGCGGGCGCGGGCCCCTCGCCGAGCCGCGCCAGCCCGGATCGCACGCCCTCGGGTGAGAGGTCCTGGATCCGGCCGTCGTACTCGTGCCTGCCGCCGCCCTCGCGCGCCTCGGCCACGATCAGGTCGGTGATGGCTCGCAGCCTGGCGTCAAGTTCTGTCATGCGGCCGACGGTAGCGCACGCTTTCCACCCCGGATTATTCGCGCGCATACCGGTCGGCCGTAATGTGAGAATGATCCACATGGCTATCAAGATCACGACGCTCGCGGAGCGTCCGGAGTTCGCGCCGTCGTTGTTCGAGATGGACCATACGTGGCAGGAGTTCGTGCTGCAGGATCCGATCGCGGACCTGTTCTACCCCTTCGCCACCACGACCCATGCCGAGCACGTGCTGGTGGCCGAGGACGAGGCGGACCCCGGGCGGCTGGTGGCGCGCGGCAGCATGACCCCGTTCCTCCTGGAGGGCTCCGAGCTGCCCGACGACGGGTGGGACGGTGTGATCAGGTCCGGCTGGCTGGCCCGCGAACGCGGCAAGCGGCCCGACGGCATCTCCGCTCTGGAGATCAGCGTCCGCCGCGACCTGCAGGGGACGGGCCTCTCCTCGGTGATGCTGGCGGCCATGCGCGACCACGCCGCCCGCCTCGGCTACTCCGAGCTGGTGGCGCCCGTCAGGCCCAACAGGAAGCACCTCGAACCGCACACCCCCATGTCCGAGTACGCCTTCAGGACCCGCGCCGACGGCCTGCCCCATGACGCCTGGTTGCGGGTGCACGTGCGGGCGGGCGGGAAGATCGTCAAGGTGGCGCCCCGGTCGATGGTGGTGGCGGGCACGCTGGCGGAGTGGCGTGCGTGGACGGGCCTGCCGTTCGACCGCTCGGGCCCGCTGGAGGTGCCGGGCGCGCTCACCCCGGTGCACTGCGACGTGGAGCACGACCACGCGGTGTACGTGGAGCCGAACGTCTGGGTCACCCATCCCCTGAGCTGAGTGATGTCAGACGCCGGTACGGCTCCGCAGCTCGTCCGTGTACTGCCGGGCGTCCAGCCCTTTTCCGGCGGCCCACGCCTCATCGTGATATGTCGCCAGATGGCGGTCGGCGGCGTCTCCGAGCAGCGACACCACCGTGCCGGTCTCGCCCCTGGCCCGCATGCGCTCGACCAGCTCCAGCGCCGCCCAGAGCGCCGTGCCCGACGAACCGCCCACCGGCAGCCCCGTGACCTCCCTGATGTGCCTGGCCGCCGACACGCTCGCCGCGTCGGGCACAGGGATGACCAGGTCGACGAGGTCAGGCCGGAACCCGGGCTCCATGCGGGGCCGCCCGATGCCTTCGATCCGCGACGGCATCCCGGTCGCGTAGTCGGGCACGTCGAGGGTCCATCCCGGGAAATATGCCGAATTATCGGGATCCGCCACCGCGACCCGGCCTGGCACATCGTGGGCGCGGATCCAGCGGCCGAGCGTGGCGGACGTGGCGCCCGTGCCCGCCCCCGTCACCACCCAGTCGGGCCGCACCTGGGCGAACAGCTCCTCCCCCAGGTCGTGCTCGGCCGCGCGCCCGAACTGGTCGAGGAAATGGCCCGGGATCTCGCGTGCCCTGTCGTAGATCGCCAGCGGCGGCGTCACGAACCTGCACTCCCCGCCCAGCGCCTCCACCGCCCGGGCGCGCGCCTCGCTCCACTCGCCCGGCATGACCACGATGTACGGCAGCCCGAGCCGCCGGGCGAACCAGGCCTGCGCCACGGCCGCGTTGCCGCCCGTCGCCTCCACCACGGTCGTGCCCTCGGTGACCAGCCCGTCGAGGATCGCCCGGCGGAACAGCGCCCTGGCATGCCGGTGCCGCAGGCTCCCGGTGGGCTGCGCGGACTCGTCCTTCAGCAGCAGCCTGATCCCGGGTGCCTGCACCGGGAAGTCGATCAGCGGGGTGGGCTCCCCCGCCGCCAGCACGTCGAGCGCTCGCGCGTTCCAGCTCACCCCTTCACCCTGCCAGGCGTGGGCCGGAAGGGCTGCCCCGTTCGCCACGAGCCGAGCCACCGCCAATGGTTGAGACCAGCCCAACACCGGCGACCCGCCGCCCTCCGTCTACCACCCCGAACCTTCCGATCGAGCAGGCGCGGCGGGCGCGGGCTGCGGGTCAGGGGAGCTGTGTGCGCTCACCGGGAGCAAGCAGGCGCAGCCGGTCGCCGAACCCGGCGAACGCCTTCTCCACCGTCTCCCGCCCCTGCGTGAAGTGCGCCCAGTGCTCGAAGTGCAGCGGCACCACGTACCGGGCGCCCAGGATCTCGGCTGCCGCGACCGCGTCGTCGCTGGTCAGCGTCAGGTAGCCGTCCACCAGCGGCGTGCGGGCCCCGCCCGCGAACAGCAGCGCCACATCCACCGAGCCGACCCGCCCGGCGACCTCCCGCACGACGTCGAGCGAGGCGTTGTCCCCGCTCACGTAGACGGTCGGCAGCCCCTCGCCGCTGAGCACGAACCCGGTGACCTCGCCCACCAGGTGCTCGGTCCCGTCCGGCCCGTGCTGCGCCGGGACCCCGGTCACCTCGAGCCCGTCGCCCACCGTGACAGACGTCCAGTTGGGCAGCGCACGCACCGAGCCGCCCAGCCGCGAGGCCGCCGACCCCGTGGAAAGGATCAGCGGCACGGACGCCAGGTAGTCCCGTCCGGCCTTGTCGAGGTTGTCCGGGTGCTGGTCGTGCGAGAGCAGCACGGCGTCCACCGGCCCGAGCGAGGAGACCTCGACGGCAGGCCCCGAGGTCTTGGTGAGCGCCCTGTTCCCGATCGGGTAGTCGCCGGGCGCGTCGAACGTGGGGTCGGTCAGCAGACGCACCCCGCCGATCTCCAGGACCGCCGTCGGCCCTCCGACATAACGAATATCCATGGACACCACGGTATGACCGGTCATTTCGCCACGAGCCCGCGGATGACCCGCCACGTCGACCGGTGGCAAAGCGCGCGGAAGTCGGCCTCCTCCATCCCGATGCGCCCGCTCAGGTACTGCTGGACCAGCCCCTGCGCGCTCGACGTGACCGTCATCGCGGTCTCCAGCGGGTCGTCCTCGCGCAGCCATCCCGTACGCATGCCCTCCTCGACGAGCCCCGTGACGACGCTGAAGGGCGGGCCCTGACCGTCGCGGAAGTCCTCGGGGAAGCGCCGCGCTCCCGCCCAGGCCTCCAGGATCAGGAACTCGTACAGGTGCGGGCTTCCGAGCGCGAAGTCGAGGAAGTCGTCGAGGGCGGCCGAGATCCGCTCATCCCAGTCCCCCGAGGGAGAGCGCCGCGTCCACATCGCGGCCAGCTCTCCGGCGCTGCGGTCGGCGACGGCGCGCAGCAGGGCGTCCCTGTTCGGGTAGTGCCGGTAGATGGCCATGGCCGTGATGCCCACGGCGTCGCCCACACGCCGCATGCTGACCGCGCCGGCGCCCTCCTCCAGGAGGATCCGCTGCGCGACGGCCACGATGCGCCCGGCCGTGCCCTGATCGTTCATGTTTACAGCGTAGACGTCACTTCAGGCGGAGCCGCCGCATCGCTTTGAGCGTGGTGGCCAAGGTGGCGGCCCACTTCTCGTACGGCAGCCCGAAGGGCGGCTCGAAGCCCAGCCAGCCCGCCTGCGAGGCCACGGTCTTGGACTCGGTGTAACGCAGCAGGCCCTCCGCGCCGTGCCGGCGGCCCAGGCCGGACGCCTTCATGCCGCCCATGGGTGCGTCGTAGGAGGCGTAGGCGGAGGCGTACCCCTCGTTGATGTTGACCGTGCCGGCCTTGACGCGGGCGGCGAGCGCGCGGCCGCGCGGGAGGCTGGAGGTCCAGATGGAGGCGTTCAGGCCGTAGATGGTGTCGTTGGCCAGCTCGACCACCTCGTCGTCGGACGAGAACGGGTAGAGCGCGACCACCGGCCCGAACGTCTCGTTGCGGCACAGCTCCATGTCCTCGCCGACGCCGGTGAGCACGGTCGGCTCGTAGAACAGCGGGCCCAGGTCGGGCCTGGCCTTGCCGCCGGTCAGCAGGGTCGCGCCCTTGGCCAGGGCGTCGTCGACGTGGGCGCTGACCGTGTCGAGCTGGCGCTGCGAGGTGAGCGAGCCCATCTGCACCGACCAGTCATGCCCCGCGCCGAGTTTGAGGCCCCTGACCTGGGCGACGAAGCGCTCGGCGAACGCGTCGAAGACGGACGCGTGCACGTACAGGCGCTCGATGGACAGGCAGAGTTGCCCGGCGTTCGCGAAGCAGGCCCGGATGGCCCCATGCACGGCCATGTCCAGGTCCGCGTCGCCGAGCACTACCATCGGGTTCTTGCCGCCGAGCTCCAGCGAGCAGCCGATGAGCCGCTTGGCCGCCTCCTCGGCGATCTTCCTGCCGCCGCGCGTGGAGCCCGTGAACCCCACATAGTCGGCGTGGTCGAGCAGCGCGTCGCCGATCTCGGCCGGCTCGCCGAGCACCACCTGCCAGATCTCGCGTGGCATGCCCAGCTCGGCCAGCAGGTCGATGGTCCACAGTGTGGACAGGGCGGTCTGCGTGTCCGGCTTGTGCACGATCGCGTTGCCGGCCAGCAGCGCGGGCACCGCGTCGGTGACGCCGAGCGCGAGCGGGTAGTTCCACGGGGAGATCAGCGCGACCACGCCCTTGGGCCGGCGCAGCTCCGCCACCCGGGTGGCGACGGGGAAGATGCCCTTGCGGGCGCGCGGGGCGAGCAGGCCGGGCGCCCGGCGGGCGTAGTAGAGGCTGCAGCCCGCGACGTCGAGCACCTCCTCGAAGGCGTGCTTGCGGGCCTTGCCGGTCTCGTTCTGGACGATGTCGAGGATCTCGTCCCTACGGTCGAGAATCGCGTCGTGCAGCAGCAGGAACGGCTTAGCCCGCTCCGCCGCGGGCCTGCGCGCCCACTCGGCCTGGGCCGCCCGGGCCTTCTCGTACGCCCTGCGGACGTCGTCGACGTCCGATACGGGCAGCTCGACGAGGGCTTCGCCGGTAAATGGGGCGATGATGTGCCGTGTCCTACCGCTGGACGTCACGTGCATGCCAGAAGGATATTCCGCCTGGCTACCGGCGGGTAGTTTTTGCGGATGCGCGGCATAGGGCCAGAATCCCTTCATGGCATCCTTCGCTCCGCTACGCCCCGGAGATCCACAGCGGTTAGGGGGCCTGGATCTCCTCGGCCGGCTTGGCGAGGGCGGTCAAGGCGTCGTCTACCTCGCCAAAGGCCACAATGACTCGCGCGTGGCCGTCAAGTGGCTGCGGCCCGACCTGTCGGGCGACCAGGTGAGCGTCGAGAGGTTCCTGCGCGAGGTCCAGGTGGCCCAGCAGGTGGCGCCGTTCTGCACCGCGGCGGTCCTCGGCACCGGGGTCGAGCAGGATCGGCCGTACATCGTCAGCGAGTTCATCGAGGGCCCCTCGTTGCACCGGGTCGTGCAGGAGGAGGGGCCACGCACGGGTTCGGTCCTGCACCGGCTGGCCATCGGCACCGCCACCGCGCTGGCCGCGATCCACCAGGCCGGGATCGTGCACCGCGACTTCAAGCCGGCCAACGTGATCATCGGCGCCGACGGGCCCAGGGTGATCGACTTCGGCATCGCGCGGGCTCTGAACGCCACCGCGACGATCAGCAGCATGGTCGTGGGCACGCCGGCGTACATGTCGCCCGAGCAGATCATGGGTCATACGGTCGGGCCGGCCTCCGACATGTTCGCGTGGGCCAGCACGATGATCTTCGCCGCCTCCGGTCAGGCGCCGTTCGGCAGCGACACGATGCCCGCGGTGATCAACCGCGTCCTCAACCACCATCCCGACCTGGGCGTGCTGGACGGTCAGCTGCGTGACGTGGCGGCCGCGTGCCTGGCCAAGGACCCGGCGCAGCGGCCGACGGCCGAGCAGGTCATCATGCGGCTGCTGCGGCACCCCGCGCCCGGCTCCGCACCGGCGTCCGCGCCGGACCCGGGCATCCTCGCGCAGGCCGCCGCCGAGGCCGCCCCCACGCCTGCGCCCGCCTCCCCCTTCGCATCGCCGTCGGGGCCGTACACGGGTCCGCCGTCAGGGTCGGCCCCGCAGGGCCCGCCGTCCGGCCCTGCCCCGTACTCGGGCCCGGTCCCGCACACGGGCTCCGTCGCCCCGTCTCCCCAGCAGTCGTGGCCTCCTCCGGGCCCTTACGGGCAGCAGCCCACCCATCCGAGCTGGGTGGACCAGTCGCGCCCGCCGCAGAGGAAGAGCAGGGCCCCGCTCATCGCCGGCATCACGGTGGCGGTCGCGCTGCTGATCCTGGCCGGCGTGGTCGTGATCATCCAGGTCGACAAGCGCTCACTGGCCGGCCCCGCCGAAACCCCGACGCCCGGCCCGGCCAGGTCCAAGACGACCACCAGCCGGCCCCCCAGCCAGTCGCCCGTGCCGACGACGGGCGACAGGTTGTCGATCCCCGGCGCGGACGACATGTTCCTCTTCGAGAACCCGCACGACGCGGTCGTCCTGACGTCGTACGAGGTCTACGACAAGAAGAAGGACGACTGGATCGACTACGCCAGAACCTCGCTGCACGGCACGTACACGAAGTACGCCGCCAACTGGGAGTCCATGGTCTCCCCTGACGGCCGCTACCTCGCCACCAGGGGCAGGAGCTACAGCTCGGACGACTTCGACTTCCTCGTCATCACCGACAGGCAGTCCGGCGAGCATACGACGATCAAGACCGTCAAGGACCCGCTGATCAGCAGCATCAGGGCCTGGTCGAAGGACGGCTCCAAGATCCTGCTCAACACCGAGAAGAAGAGCGGCAAGGACTGGCTCTACCTCGGGTTCGTGCTGGTCGACGTGGCCAAGAAACAAGCCACCACGGTCAGCGTCTCCGACACCTCAGTGCGCCAGACGGCCTTCGGCTTCGACGGCGACGACGAGGGCACGGTGAACGTCTACGGCGACGAGAAGAACCGCAGCCTGCGCTTCTTCAACGCCGAAGGCAAGGCCACGCGCTCCGCGACGAGCATCGGCACGCTGTCCGCCGGCACGCAGGACATCTTCTCGCCCTCGGGCAAGAGGTTCGTCACCAACTGCCCCAACGGCGGCGACGGTGACCACTGCATCTGGGACTCCACCTCGGGCGATCGCATGCGCAAGTTCTCCTCCGACTGCGACAAGGTCCTCGGCTTCTACGACGAGACCCACCTCTACTGCTGGGAGCAGGACAACAGCGCCAACGACGAGATCCAGGTCGTCGACTTCAACGGAAAGCTGGTGCGCAAGCTGGTGGAGGTGCCCGACGAGGTCGACTTCAGCCCGGTCTTCACTGTCAACCCCAACAAGGGCTCCTGAACCATCCGGCCGGGACAGCCGTCAATGAGGGCATGAAGACGCTGATCCGTACGGCCGCGACCGCCGCGGCGCTCGCGACGGTAACGGTCGCCTGCACCTCAACGGCCGGAGGACCGCCTCCGAGGCTGAAGACGAGCCCGCTCGGCGCGATCCGCCTTGTGGCCTACTCCAGTTGCGACGACCTGCTGTCCGGGCTGCGCGAGCACGCCGCCCAGAATGTCTCCGCGTACGGCTTCGGCAACATCCTGCCCTTCGCGGCCCTGGCGGAGGACGCCCGCTCGGCCATCCCCAACGCGAAGACGGACGCCCCCGAGCACTCCACGACGAACGTGCACGAAGCCGGCGTGGACGAGCCCGACGTGGTCAAGACCGACGGCAACCGGGTCATCACCGTCTCGAACGGCATCCTGCGGATCATCGACACGGCTACCCGGAAGGTCACCGGAGCGCTCAAGCTGACGGAGGGCGACCAGCCCGGCCCGCCCGCCGACCTGCTGGTCTCCGGCGACCGCGCGCTGGTGCTGATGCGCGGCGGCGACATCATGTACAAGGCGAGGGACTTCGTCCGGCCAGGCGAGACGAAATACGTGCTGGTCGACCTCTCGGGGCAGCCCAAGGTGCTGAGCACGATCAAGCCGCAGGGATCGTACGTGGACGCCAGGATGGTCGGCTCCACGGTCAGGCTGGTCACCCGCAGTCAGCCGGACATCGCGTTCCCCGAGATCAAGGAGGACGCCTCGGAGGCCGAGCGCGTCAAGCGCAACCAGGAGGCGGTCCGCAAGGCCCCGGCCGACGCCTGGCTCCCCAAGATCGAGATCACGGACGCGTCAGGGACCGTCAAGAAGGACTCCGTGAAGTGCGAGCGGATCAGCCACCCCGCCGACTACACCGGCACGTCGCTGCTCACCGTGCACACCATCGACCTCGCGCAGGGCGTCACCGCGGCCGGCACCGACCCGATCGGCCTCGCGGCTGACGGCGACACCGTGTACGGCACCGGCGGCAGCCTCTACGTGGCCAGCAACCCGCGCTGGTGGATGCCGGTGCTCCGGCCGGTGGAGGACACCCCGGCGACCACGCAGACCTCGGCGGGCGTCGCCCCGGCCGAAGAGCCCACGCCCACGGAGCCCAGGCCCAGCACGGACCCCGCGCCCACGGATTCCCCGCGCACGGATGCCCCGGCACCCACGTCCGCCTCTTCTGAGCCCACGGTGTCCGCTCTTCCCGAGCCCACACCGACGGTCCCGCCGGAGGAGACGGAGGTCCACCGGTTCGACATCTCCTCGCCCGGCGCGCCCTCCTACGTGGCGTCGGGCAAGGTCCCCGGGCGGCTGCTGAACCAGTACTCGCTGTCGGAGTACGACGGCCACCTCCGCGTCGCGACCACGCTCACCTCTCAGGACGGCCAGAGCAGCTCCAGCGCCGTGTACGTGCTCAAGTCCGACACCATGGCCAAGACAGGCGAGGTCGGCGGTCTCGGCGAGGGCGAGCGCATCTACTCCGTCAGGTTCATCGGCCCGGTGGGCTACTGCGTCACGTTCAAGCAGGTGGACCCGCTCTACACGCTGGACCTGCGTGACCCGGCGGCGCCCAAGGTGACGGGCGAGCTGAAGATCACCGGCTACTCCGCGTACCTGCACCCCGGCGCCGAGGGCCGGCTGATCGGCATCGGCCAGGAGGCCAGCGAGAAGGGCCGGACGCTGGGCACGCAGATCTCGCTGTTCGACGTGAGCGACCCGGCCAACCCGCGCAGGCTGTCGCAGCTGTTCCAGAAGGACTCGGGCTCGACGGCCGAGTGGGACCCGCACGCGTTCCTGTACTGGCCCAAGACCGGCCTGGCGGTGATTCCGCTGTTCCAGCAGACCGAGTCGGGTGCCATGGTGCTGAAGATCGACGACTCCGGCGTGTCGAAGCTCGGCATGATCAAGCATTCGGTGAACCAGGCCGGGATCGAGCGCGCGATGGTCATCGGCGACTCGCTCTGGACGCTCTCGTACGACGGCGTCCAGGTCAACGACGCCGCCACGCTGGCACAACAGGCCTGGATCTCGCTGCGTTAAGCAAGAAAAGGTGCTGATTTCGTACGAAATTGGCACCTTTCTCCATGGACAGCTCTTCACAGGTGATGAAAACTTTACTAACCATGTAATGTCGGATTGGTCGGGCTTGTCATCTCACAGGCCCCTCCACTCCCTTCATCAGGAAGGGCTCACGCTGCCATGCGACCACGCACCCCCCTGCTCGCATTGCTCGTCAGCGCGCTGGCGTTAACCATGACGCCGCTGCCCGTCTTCGCGGCGGCGCAAGAGGCTCAGGCCGCGCAGGAGACGTACATCGTCCAGCTCAAGCCCACGATGCGGGCGGCACCCCGCTCCGCCGCCCAGGACCAGGTGTCCCAGTACGGCGGCGAGCTCGTCGGCGTCTACGAGCACGCGTTCAAGGGCTACACCGCCCGCTTGAGCGCGACCGCCGCCGAGCGGCTCAAGCAGAACCCCAACGTGCTCAGCGTCGAGCCCGACGCCGTGGTGACGACATTCGCACAGACCACGCCCACGGGTGTCAGGCGCATCTTCGGCCCCAGCAACCCGAACCTGGACATCGACGGCGTCGATGACGTACGCATCGACGTGGACGTCGCGGTCGTCGACACCGGCGTGGACTACACCCACCCCGACCTGAACGTGGTCGCCCGCGCCAACTGCGTGACCGGCCTCTGCCTGAACAACTCAGGCACCGACGACAACGGCCACGGCTCACACGTCGCGGGCATCATCGGCGCCAAGGACAACACCGTCGGCTCGGTCGGCGTCGCACCCGGCGCCCGCATCCACGGCGTGAAGGTGCTCAACGCGGCAGGCTCCGGCACCCTGTCCGCCATCGCCGCCGGCATCGACTGGGTCGTGGCGCGCGCGTCCACCATCGAGGTCATCAACCTCAGCCTGGGCTGCAGCGGCTGCTCGAGCAGCGCCATCAGCAGCGCGATCACGAACGCCGTCAACGCCGGCATCGTGGTCGTCGTGGCCGCGGGCAACAGCCACGCGAACACGTCCTCGTTCTTCCCCGCCAACCACCCGGACGTGGTCACCGTCTCGGCGCTGACCGACAACGACGGCCTCGCCGGCGGCGCGGGAGGCAGCACGCTCTCGTGCCGCAGCGAGACCGACCAGGACGACACCTCGGCGTTCTACTCCAACTACGGCTCCACCGTCGAGATCACCGCACCCGGCACCTGCATCTACTCGACGTGGATGAACGGCGGCTACAACACGATCAGCGGCACCTCGATGGCCAGCCCCCACGTGGCGGGCGCGGCCGGCATCCTCACCTCGGGCACGCGCAAGCCGACGAACAGGGCGGGCGCGCTGGCCGTACGGAGCAAGCTGATCTCCACAGGCAACTCCAACTGGACCGACGACTCCGGCGACGGCGTCAAGGAGCCGCTGCTCGACGTGCACGACTCCACGCAGTACTAGAAGACCATCCTGGAAAGGGCGGTACGCGGATCCCGCAGCGCCGCGTGCCGCCCCCCTTCTCTTCAGGCCTCGGCCAGCTCGCGGGCGATGTCGAGGTGCCCGGCGTGCCGCATGTACTCCTCCAGGACGTGGAACATGATCCACCCCAGCGTCGGCGGCTCCTCGGGCGGCTGGAACCTGCCGATCCGCGAGGCCACGTCGGACAGGCTCGCCCCCGCCACGATCTGCCTGGACCGCTCGCACTGCACCAGGTAAACCTCCTTGACCTCCGCCGGCGACTCGGTCGCGACGAGCGCGCCCTCCTCGTCGCGGTCTCCATTCGGATTCGCCACCTGCTCGCCCGCGAAGTCCCACTGGAACCAGCGCCGCTCCACATTCGCCAGGTGCTTCAACATCGCCACCGGCGTCCATCCGGACGGCACCCGGCTCAACCCGGGCTCGGGAAACCCGTCCAGCTTGCGCAGGATCTCCTCCCGGTAATAGTCGAGATAGCCCTCCAGCAACTGGCGAGGGTCCGACAACTTCTTAGAAGGCTCACTCATGGGGAATGCTCCGGTAGGACGACGGGAACAATCTCCGGCGCGCCGAGCCTGATCGCGTCGGCCTCCTGGTCGGAGTCCTGCTCCTGCGAGCGGCGCTCGGCCTCGACGCGCTTGGCGTAGTATTCCACCTCCCGCTTCACCTGCTCGCCGTCCCAGTCGAGCGGCCCCGCCAGCAGTTCGGCCGCCTCCTGAGCCACGGCCAATCCGCGGTGGAAGGTCTCGATGGAGATGCGCGTGCGCCGGGTCAGCACGTCGTTGAGATGCCTGGCCCCCTCGTGGGTGGCGGCGTAGACGATCTCGGCGCGCAGGTAGTCGTCGGCCCCCGAGAGCGGCCTGCCCAGCGACGGGTCTTGCTCGACCAGTTCCAGCACCTCGTCGATCAGCGAGCCGTAGCGCTGCAGAAGGTGCTCGATCCTGGCCACGTGCAGCCCCGAGGTCTGGGCCAGGCGGTGCCTGGAGTTCCACAGCGCCTGGTAGCCCTCGGCGCCGGCGAGCGGGATGCGGTCGGTGCACGAGCTCGGCACCCGCAGGTCCAGCCCGTGCACCACCGCGTCCACCGCGTCCTTGGCCATGACCCGGTACGTCGTGTACTTGCCCCCGGCGATCATCACCAGGCCCGGCACCGGGTGGGCCACGACGTGCTCCCTGGACAGCTTGGACGTGTCGTCGGACTCGCCGTACAGCAGCGGCCGCAGCCCCGCGTAGACGCCTTCGACGTCGTCGCGGGTCAAGGGGGTGGACAGGACGGCGTTCACGTGGTCGAGCAGGTAGTCGATGTCCGCGCGGGAGGCGGCCGGGTGAACCTTGTCCAGCGTCCACTCGGTGTCGGTGGTGCCGATGATCCAGTGGCGCCCCCAGGGGATCACGAAGAGCACCGACTTCTCCGTACGCAGGATGATCCCGGTCAGCGAGTGGATCCGATCCCTGGGCACCACGAGGTGGATGCCTTTGGAGGCGCGTACGTGGATCTGGCCGCGACCGCCGACGAGCTGCTGGATGTCGTCGGTCCAGACGCCGGTGGCGTTCACCACCTGCTGGGCGCGTATCTCCAGTCCGTCCCCGAGCTCCAGGTCGCGCACGCGTACGCCGGTGACCCGCTCGCCTTCCCTCAGGAACCCCACCACCTGCGCCCGCGGCGCGATGCGGGCGCCGTACGTGGCGGCGGTGCGCAGCAGGGTCGTCACGTAACGCGCGTCGTCCACCTGCGCGTCCCAGTACTGTACGGCGCCCGTGAAGGCGGTCTTCTTCAACGCCGGGGCCAGCCGCAACGCCCGCGACCTGGACAGGTGCCGGTGGCCCGGCACGCCGCGGGTGATGCCGGTCGCGATGCCGAGCGTGTCGTAGAGCGCCACGCCCGCGCCGACGTACGGCCGCTCCCACACGAAGTGGGTCAGTGGGAAGAGGAACGGCACCGGCCTGACCAGGTGCGGCGCGATCCGCTGCAGCAGCAGCGCGCGCTCCTGCAGGGCCTCGCGCACCAGCTCGAAGTTGAGCTGCTCCAGGTAGCGCAGGCCGCCGTGGATGAGCTTGGACGAGCGAGAGGACGTACCGGAGGCGAAGTCCCTGGCCTCGACCAGGGCCACGTCGAGCCCACGGGTCGCGGCGTCGAGCGCGATCCCCGCACCCACGACACCGCCGCCCACCACGACCAGGTCGAAGTCCTGGGCGGCCATGCGCTCCAACGCCTCGGTCCGCTCCGCTGGCCCGAGCCGAGCCACGCACCTTGCCGGTGTCATATTTCCCCCTGGTACGGCTTCGTCGCCTGCGCTCCATACCTACCCTCGGGGCCCTTCCCCTGTAACGCCACCGCCCAGCCCGGTGCAGGCCCGCCCCGGCACCCCTCCTCCTCTGCGTCCTTCGGTGGAGGCCCGTTCGGGGCGGCCGTGCGCGGCGCTCACCCGACCCGCAACGCCCTCGAAAGAGACGACGGCGGGTCAGGCGCGGACGACCTTCACCCCGGCGTCCGTGAGCTCCCCAGCCAGCGCATCGGAGAGCTGAGCGTCGGTGACCAGCGTGTCGATCTGACCAACGGGGCAGATCCGCGAAAACGCCCGCTTGCCGATCTTGGAGGAGTCCGCCACCACGACGACCTGCGCCGCCCGGCTGATCAGCAGGTTGTTGACGCTGGCCTCTCCCTCGTGATGCGCCGAAGCGCCCACCTCGACGTCCAGCGCGTCCACGCCCAGGAACGCCACATCCAGCGTCACCTGCTCCAGCACCCCGGTCGCCAGGGGCCCGATGAGCTCGTACGACTGCTGCCTGGCCACCCCACCCGTCACCACGATCTTGACGTGCTGCCGGACGGTCAGCTCGGCCGCGATGTTCAGCGCGTTCGTGACGATCGTGAACCCGCTCTCCAGCGTCGACATCGTCGCCAGCGTGCGCGCCAGCTCCGACGTGGTGGTGCCGCCGTTGAGCCCCACCACGGCCCCGGGCGTCACCAGCTGGGCCGCCGCGTTGGCGATGCGGTGCTTCTCGTCGGCATGCCTGGCCGTCTTGTACCGCAGCGGCAGGTCGTAGCTCACGCTCTGCGCGACCGCCCCGCCCCGCGTGCGCATGAGCATCTGCTGCTGCGCGAGCTGGTCGAAATCCCGCCTGATCGTCGCGGTGGAGACGTCGAGCGCCTGGGCGGCCTCCTCCACCGACAGCCTGCCCTCCTGGGCCAGCAGCTCGAGGATGGCGTTCCAGCGGTCGTAGCGGGACACGAGGCCTCCTAGGGGCAATGGGGACAAGGGCAAGCCTGGCACAGCGGCCCAGGCCAGAGCCATCGGTGTCCATTAATGCACTTTCCTGGTATAAAACCAGCAGAAACAATCAATCGCCGGGAGGCAAAGGGTGACCACCCACACCGAAGCCGAGATCGCGTCCCAGCCGTCGTGCTGGCGCCGCGCCGTCGCGAGCGTTCCCGCCGACGCGTTGCCGCGCCAGGGCGAGCGGGTCGCCGTCGTCGGCTGCGGCACGTCGTGGTTCATCGCGATGGCGTACGCCGTGCTGCGCGAGCGGGCCGGGCACGGCGAGACCGACGCCTTCGCCGCCTCCGAGGCCCCCGTCGGCCGCTCGTACGACCGCGTGCTCGCCCTGACCCGTTCCGGCACCACGACCGAGGTGCTGGAGCTGCTCGCCAGGACGTCCACGAAGACCACGGCCATCACCGCCGACCCCAACACGCCGATCATGAAGGCCGCCGAAGAGGTCGTCGTGCTCGATTACGCCGACGAGCGGTCGGTCGTGCAGACCAGGTTCGCGACCACGCAGCTCGCCCTGCTGCGCGCCAGCCTCGGCGAGGACCTCACGCAGGCCATCGATGACGCCGAGGAGGCCCTGGCCACGCCGCTGCCGGACGAGCTGGTGAAGGCCGGGCAGTTCAGCTTCCTCGGCACCGGCTGGTCGGTCGGCCTGGCGCAGGAGGCCGCGCTGAAGATGCGCGAGGCGTCCCGCTCGTGGACGGAGGCGTACCCGGCGATGGAGTACCGGCACGGCCCGATCAGCATCGCCGCCCCCGGGCGCGTGACGTGGATGCTCGGCACCGCGCCCGAGGGCCTGCGCGGGCAGGTCGAGGAGACCGGCGGGACGTTCTTCGAGACCGCGCTCGACCCGATGGCCGAACTGATCAGGGCGCAGCGGGTGGCCGTCGCCAGGGCGTTCGCCCAAGGGCTGAACCCCGACGAGCCCATGCACCTCACGCGATCTGTGATCCTTTCTTCATGAGCCTTACTCTTGCCGACGCCAGGATCGTGACCCCTGAGGGAATCCACGAGGGGTGGCTGACCATCGAAGACGGCCGCATCACGCATGTCGGCCGCGGATCCGCCCCAGGTCAGGGCCTGAGCGTGGGCGGGCGGCACGTCATACCGGGGTTCGTGGACATCCACAACCACGGCGGGGCGGGCGGCTCGTTCCCAACCGGCGAGCAGGACAAGGCACGTGAGGCTGTCGAGCTGCACCGGCGCCACGGCACCACCACGACGATGGCCAGCCTCGTCACCGACTCGCTCGACGGCCTGACCCGGGCCGCGTCGGCGCTGGCCGAGCTGTGCGATGAGGGGCTGCTGGCCGGCATCCACTTCGAGGGCCCGTACATCTCCAAGGCCCGCTGCGGCGCGCACGACCCGACGCTGCTGCGGGAGCCGTCGCCGCGGGAGTTCGCGCAGCTGGTGAAGGCGGGGCGCGGGCACGTGCGCATGGTGACCATCGCGGCCGAGCTGCCCGGGGCGCTCGACACGATCCGCATGGCCGCCGCGGAAGGCGTGATCGCGGCGCTCGGCCACAGTGACGCCGACTACGACACGACGCTCCAAGGCATCGAGGCGGGCGCGAGCGTGGCCACCCACCTCTACAACGCGATGCCGCCGCTCGGCCACCGCGCGCCCGGCCCGGTGGCCGCGCTGCTCGACGACGAGCGGGTGACGGTCGAGCTGATCAACGACGGCGTGCACGTGCATCCGGCCATGCTGCGCCTGGCGTACGAGGTGGCGGGCCCCGGCAGGACGACGCTGATCACGGACGCGATGTCGGCCACCGGGCTCGGCGACGGCGACTACGTGCTCGGCCCCATGCGGGTGCGGGTGGACGACGGCGTGGCCAGGCTGGTCGAGGGCGGCTCGATCGCGGGGTCCACGCTGACCATGGACGTCGCGTTCCGGCGCAGCGTCCAGGAGGTCGGGATGTCGCTGCCCGACGCGGTCCAGGTGGCATCCCTGACGCCCGCGCGGGTGCTGGGGCTGGCCGACAGGATCGGCTCGATCGCCGTGGGCAAGGCGGCCGACCTGGTCGTGCTGTCCGACTCGCTGGAGGTGGCCGGAGTGATGAAGGACGGCGTCTGGGTCACGGAGCCCCGATGATCCTCACCGTTACGCTCAACGCCGCTCTCGATGTGACCTACCAGGTCCCTGACGTGGACTGGGACGGGGTCAACCGGGTCAGCGCGGTCCACAGACGGGCGGGCGGCAAGGGCGTCAACGTGGCCCGCGTGCTGGCCGCGCTCGGCCACGACGTGCTGGTCACCGGGCTGGCGGGCGGACCCACCGGGCAGGCGATCGAGGACGACCTGCGGGCGGCGGGCCTGCCCGGCGCGCTGTGCGCCATCGCCGCCGACTCCCGCACCACGCTGGCCGTCTCGGAGCAGCGCGGGACGCGCACCGCGCTGTTCAACGAGCCGGGACCCGAGGTCACCTCCGGCGAGCTGGCGGGCTTCGTGCGGCGCTACGAATCGCTGCTGGCCACCGCCGACGCGGTCGTGATCTCGGGCAGCCTCCCCCGGGGCGTCCCCGCCGACACCTACGCCAGGCTGGCCTCCATCGCCGCGGACCGCGGAGTTCCGGCAATCGTCGACGCCGACGGCGACCCCCTGCGCCACGCCCCCAAGGGCCGTCCCACCGTGGTCAAGCCCAACAAGGAGGAGCTCGCCAGGGCCGTGCCCGGCGGCAGCCCGGCCGAGGGCGCTCAGGCGCTGCGCAGCCAGGGCGCCGAGGCCGTGGTGGTGTCCATGGGTGCCGAAGGGCTGCTGGCGGTCACCAGGGAGGGAACGTTCACGGCGCGCATGCCGTACGAAGTGCAGGGCAACCCGACGGGGGCGGGCGACTCGCTCGTCGCCGGGCTGGCGCTGGGCCTGGTGGAGTCGGCGCCGTGGCCCGACAGCCTCCGGCGGGCGGCGGCGCTGGGCGCGGCCGCCGTGGCCGCGCCCGTGGCAGGCGACTTCGACCCCGACGTGTACGCCGACATACACCCCCAGATCATCATCACGTAAGGAGCACGTCATGCCCCTCGCCGCCATCGGCGACATCGTCAGCCAGTCCCCCGCAGGGGTGGGCGCGTTCAACGTGATCCAGCTCGAGCACGCCACCGCCATCGTGGCCGGCGCCGAGGCCCTGGGCCTGCCCGTCGTGCTGCAGATCAGCGAAAACTGCGTCCGCTACCACGGCGCGCTGGAGCCCGTCGCGCTGGCCTCCCTGGCGGTCGCCAGGCGCGCCGAGGTGCCGGTCGCCGTCCACCTCGACCACGCCACCGACCGGGCGCTCGTGGAGGAGGCGGTGGAGCTGGGCCTGGGCTCGGTCATGTACGACGCCTCGGCACTGCCCGACGAGGAGAACGTACGCTCGACCGCCGAGGTCGCCGCCTGGTGCCACGAGCGAGGCGTGTGGGTGGAGGCCGAGCTGGGCGAGGTCGGAGGCAAGGACGGTGTGCACGCCCCCGGCGCGCGTACCAAGCCACACGAGGCGGTCGACTACGTGACCAGGACCGGCGTGGACGCGCTGGCCGTGGCCGTGGGCACCTCCCACGCCATGACGACCAAGGACGCGGTGCTGGACCTGGAGCTCATCGCCGAGCTGCGGGCCGCGGTGCCGGTGCCGCTGGTGCTGCACGGCTCGTCAGGGGTGCCCGACGACGTGCTGCGCGAGGCCGTGCGGAACGGCATGAAGAAGATCAACATCGCGACGCACCTGAACAAGGCGTTCACCGGTGCCGTGCGCGACTACCTGGCCCACGACGAGCGTGTCGTCGACTCCCGCAAATACCTCAAGGCCGGGCGGGACGCGGTGGCCAGGGAGGTCAGCCACCTCCTTGGAGTCCTCACGGGGTGAGCTGCTTGCGCATCATCACCGCGGAGCGGCCCTCGACGCCCTGGCGGCCGGTCTCGACGTAGCCGAGCGACTCGTACAGTGCGATGTTGGCGGCCATCTTGACGTTCGTGTAGAGGCGCAGCGCGGGCAGCCCCAGCCTGCGCGCCTCCTCCTCGGCGTACGCCATGAGCGCGCGCCCGAGGCCCTCGCCCTGGCGGTCGGGGCGCACGGCGACGTTCTCCACCAGCAGGACGCCGTCCTCGGGGACGAGCACGATGAGCCCGTCGAGCTCGTCGGTGACGTGCACCCTGCCCGCGTCGATGAGCGCGGCGTAGTCGGCCTCCATCGGCAGCGGCCGCATGCCGATGACCTCGATCCACGGCGAGTAGGCGTCGTGCACCAAGCGTTCCACGACGGCCTTGTCGGCGCTCCCTGCCAGTCTCATGCGCCCAATGTTGCCAGCACGCGTTCGACCTGTCGCAGGAAGGTGCCCGGCGGATTGCGTGGGTGCTCGCGCGAGAGCAGGAACAACCAGACCATGGCATGCACCTTGCGGCATTCGCGCAGCCGCCGCTCCTCCCGCGGGTTCAGCTCGAACCGGTGGGCGATCTCCACCTCGCCGTCCACCCACATCGACACGTGCTCGGCCATCTCCGCCAGCTCGAAGGCCAGGTCGCTGCGGCCCGAGTCCTCGTAGTCGACGATGCGGACGCGTACGCCGTCCCACAGGAAGTTCGCCAGGTTGCCGTCGCCCGCCCCGAAGACGGGCGTGATCCCCGACTCGCCCGGCGACCAGCCCTCCAGCCACCGCAGGCCCTCCTTCACCGCCCGGTCCGCCAGCGGGTCCCTCGGCTCCCAGCTCGCGCCGCGCCGCCGTACCCAGTCGGCGACCGCCTCGAGCTGCCACGGGCGCAGCGGGACGGTCTGGAGCACGTCGGGCGGCACCGCCGTGTGCAGCTCGGTGAGCGCCTCGACCAGCGCCGCGACATGCACGGTCTTCGCGAGCAGCCCGCGCAGCGGCACCCCGTCGATCCGGGACATCGTCACCACGCCGTCCTCGTAGCCGATCGGCTCGGGGGCCAGGCCGGGGGCGTACTCGGCCAGCAGGTTCAGCGCGCGCCACTCGCGCTCGGCCGCGCCGGGCTTGCAGTCCATGTAGCGCTTGATGACCACGTCGCCGGCGAAGGCCAGCTCGTGCGTGTGGCGAAGGTCGGCCATGCCCGCATGCTAGGCCACGTCCATGATCACCAGGGCAGCGCGCGCCCGTCGCGGAAGAACCCTCCGGTGGGCCCGCCGTCCGGTAGATCGACCGCCCACAACACGCTCTTCGCGCCATCCGCGACCGGCCGCCCGCCGGGGCCGCCCATGTCGGTCGCGACCCACCCGGGGCAGACCGCGTTGACCAGAATCCCCTCGCCGCGCAGCTCGGCGGCGAGCATCTTGGTGAGCGCGTTCAGCGCGGCCTTGGAGACCGCGTAGGCAGGCGTCCCCGCCCCCATGGAGGCCAGCGACCCGGCCTCGCTGGAGACGTTCACCACCCGGCCGTGCTCGCTTGCCCGCAGCAGCGGCAGCAGCGCCTGCGTCACCCGCCACGCCCCCAGCAGATTCGTGTCCAGCGCCTCCTGTACGACGCCCAGATCCGCGCCGGAGGCCCGCTGCCAGGTGTCGTAGTGAATGGCCGCGTTGTTGACCAGCACGTCGACCCGCTCATGAGCCAGCTCGCGGGCGAACCTCTCGACGGACCCGGGATCGGACACGTCGAGCTGCCTGGCCTGCACCGCCCCGTGCAGCCCGGCGGCAGCCTTCTCGGCCTTCCGCAGGTCCCTGGCCGTCAGCACCACGGTGTCGCCGGCCAGCGCGAGCTGCCGGGCCACCTCGAGCCCGATCCCCCGGTTGGCCCCCGTGACCACGCAGATCCTCGTCATGACCCCGCCCGTCTCCGCAGGAAGTCCCGCTCCACCTCGTTGCCCGCCCGCGCGATCGCCGCCTCGTACGCGGCCGCGGCCTCCTCCTCGCACCCGAGCCGCCGCAGCAGATCGGCCCTGACCGCGTGGAACAAGTAGTAATCATCGGGCCCTCCGAGCAGCCCCAGCGCCGCTTCGGGCCCTTCTACCTCCGCCACGGCCACCGCCCGGTGCACCGCCACGACCGGCCCGGGATCGAACGCCGCCAGCAGGTCGTACAGCTGCACGATCTGCCGCCAGTCCGTGTCCTTCGCCGCCGTCGCGTCGCTGTGCACGGCGTTGATCGCGGCCTGGATCTGGTACGGGCCGGGCTCGTTGCGCCGCAGGCACCACCGGACGATCTCCTGCCCCTCCGCGATGAGCGCGCGATCCCACGACTCCCGGTCCTGCTCGGCGAGCGGCACCAGCTCGCCCCCTTCGGAGGTACGGGCCGCGCGCCGCGACTCGGTCAGCAGCATGAGCGCGATCAGCCCCATGACCTCGGGCTCGTCCGGCATGAGCTCCGCCAGCAGCCGGCCGAGCCGGATGGCCTCGGCACACAGGTCCTCCCGGACCAGCCGATCGCCGGAGCTGGCCGTGTACCCCTCGTTGAAGATCAGGTAGACCACGGCCAGCACCGCCCGCAGCCGTTCGGGCAGGTCGGCCTCCTCCGGGACCCGGTACGGGATCCGGGCACCGCGGATCTTGCTCTTCGCCCTGACCAGGCGCTGCGCCATGGTCGGCTCCGGCACCAGGAACGCGCGGGCGATCTCCGTCGTCGTCAGCCCGCCGAGCAGCCGGAGCGTGAGAGCGACCCGCGCATGCGTGGCGAGCGCGGGGTGACAGCAGGTGAAGATCAGCCGCAGCCGGTCGTCGTGTACGGCCCCCACGTCCTGGGGCTCGCCGGCGGCCTGCAGCAGCGCGGCCTGCGCGTATTTGCCAGGCCGCGCCGACTCCCTGCGCAACCGGTCGATGGCCCGGTTACGTGCGGTCGTGATGATCCATCCCGCTGGGCTCGGCGGCACCCCGGAGGACGGCCACTGTTTCACCGCCACACTGAAGGCCTCCTGCACCGCCTCCTCGGCGACGTCGATGTCGCCGAAGACCCGCACGAGCACGGCGACCGCCCTGCCGTACTCCTCGCGGAACACCCGCTCGACCGCGGCCTCCGGCATGAGCGTCAGCGCTGGATCGGAGCCACCACGACCTCGACCCGCTGGAACTCCTTGATGTCCGAGTAGCCGGTGGAGGCCATGGTCCGCTTCAGCGCGCCCATCAGGTTCATCGAGCCGTCCGCCACGCTCGACGGCCCGTGCAGGATCTGCTCGAGCGTGCCCACCGTGCCGAACTCGACCCGCCGCCCACGCGGCAGGTCCGGGTGGTGCGCCTCCGAGCCCCAGTGGAACCCGTGGCCGGGGGCCTCGGCCGCCCGGGCCAGCGGCGAGCCCACCATCACGGCGTCAGCCCCGCAGGCGATGGCCTTGGCGATGTCGCCGGAGGTGCCCATGCCGCCGTCGGCGATCACGTGCACGTAACGCCCGCCCGACTCGTCCATGTAGTCGCGCCGCGCCGCCGCCACGTCGGAGATCGCGGTGGCCATCGGCACGGCCACCCCCAGCACGTTGCGGGTCGTGTGAGAGGCGCCGCCGCCGAAGCCCACCAGCACGCCCGCCGCGCCCGTGCGCATGAGGTGCAGGGCCGCGGTGTACGTCGCGCAGCCGCCCACGATGACCGGCACGTCGAGCTCGTAGATGAACTGCTTGAGGTTGAGCGGCTCGGCCCGGCCCGACACGTGCTCAGCCGACACGGTGGTGCCGCGGATGACGAAGATGTCGACGCCGGCGTCGATCACGGCCTTGTGGTACTGGACCGTGCGCTGCGGGGACAGCCGCACAGCGGCGGTCACGCCGGAAGCACGGATCTCCTCGATCCGCCGGCCGATCAGCTCCTCCTGGATGGGGGCCGCGTAGATCTCCTGGAGCCGCTTGGTGGCCGCCGCCGCGTCGAGGGCGGCGCACTCCTCCAGCAGCGGAGAGGGGTCCTCGTACCGCGTCCAGAGCCCTTCGAGGTCGAGCGGCGCGAGACCGCCGAGCCGGCCGATCTCGATCGCGGTGGCCGGCGACACCACGCTGTCCATGGGGGCGACCACTACCGGCAACTCGAACCGGTAGGCGTCGATCTGCCAGGCGATCGAGACCTCCTCCGGGTCCCGGGTGCGCCGCGAGGGAACCAGGCCGATCTCGTCAAGCGAATACGCCCGCCGCCCGGTCTTACCCCGGCCGATCTCCACCTGCTGAGTCATGAACTTACCTTCTGTGATAGTTCGGAGCTTCCACGGTCATCTGGATGTCGTGGGGGTGGCTCTCCTTGAGGCCCGCCGACGTGATCGGCATGAGCTGCCCGTCGGTGTGCATCTGCACGATCGTGCGGCAGCCGGCGTACCACATGCCCTGGCGCAGGCCCCCGACGAGCTGGTGGGCGACCGCCGCGACCGGGCCGCGGTAGGGCACCTGGCCCTCGATGCCCTCGGGGATGTACTTGTCCTCGCCGCCGACGTCGGCCTGGGCGTAGCGGTCCTTGCTGAAGGAGGTGCCGCCGCGCTCGCGGTTGCGCACGGCGCCGAGCGACCCCATGCCGCGATACGACTTGAACTGCTTGCCGTTGATGAAGATCAGCTCACCCGGGGACTCCTCGCACCCGGCGAGCAGCGAGCCAAGCATGACCGTGTCCGCGCCGGCCGCGATGGCCTTGACGATGTCGCCGGAGTATTGGAGGCCGCCGTCGCCGATGACCGGCACGCCCGCGGGCCCGCACGCCCTGGAGGCCTCGTAGATGGCCGTGACCTGCGGCGCGCCGACCCCGGCCACCACCCGCGTGGTGCAGATCGAGCCGGGCCCGACCCCCACCTTGACCGCGTCCGCTCCCGCGTCGACCAGCATCTGCGCCCCGGCCCTGGTCGCGATGTTGCCGGCGACGACCTCGACCTTGCTGTTGGCCTTGATCTTGCCGACCATGTCGGCCAGGCCCTTGGAGTGACCGTGGGCCACGTCGACGACCACCACGTCGACGCCGGCCTCGATCAGCGCCTTGGCCCGCAGCTCGGCGTCGCCACCGACGCCGACGGCCGCCCCCACGATCAACCGGCCGTCGGCGTCCTTGGTGGACAGCGGGTACTGCTCGCTCTTGGTGAAGTCCTTGACCGTGATCAGGCCGCGCAGCCTGCCGTCGGAGTCGACCAGGGGCAGCTTCTCGATCTTGTTCTGCCTCAGCAGGGCGAACGCCTCGTCGCGCGACACGCCCACCGGGGCGGTGACGAGCGGCATCTTGGTCATGACCTCGCGTACGAGGCGGGACTGGTCCGTCTCGAAGCGCATGTCGCGATTTGTCACGATCCCGAGCAGCGTGCCGTCCACGTCCGTCACGGGCACACCCGAGATCCGGTACGTGCCACAGAGCCGCTCGACGTCGGCCAGCGTGTCGTTGGGGCTGCAGGTCACCGGGTTGGTCACCATGCCGGCCTCGGACCGCTTGACCAGGTCGACCTGCTGGGCCTGCTCCTCGACCGACAGGTTGCGGTGCAGGATGCCGATGCCGCCCTGGCGGGCCATGGCGACCGCCATGCGGGCCTCGGTGACGGTGTCCATGGCCGCGGAGACCAGCGGGATGGACAACGTGATGTTGCGGGACAGGCGGGAGCTGGTGTCGGCCTCGCCTGGTTGCAGGTCTGAATATGCGGGCACCAGCAGCACGTCATCGAAGGTCAAACCCATCTCGGTGAACTTGGACATGCTGCGGCCCCCTCCTGCCGTTGCTCTGATTGAGCCAAGTCTAGGCCCTGCCTCCAAACCGCGCCCCAGCGCCCACGCCCACGCCAATCTCGAGCCCCGCACACCCCGGACCCGGCTACGCCCGCACCCCCGCGGCGCCTCACTCCACCGCCCCTCACAGCGCCGTCGCCCCGCCATTCACCCAAAAGGGTCCTCAGTCGATGCCGGAAGGGATGCCGGGAGCACGATGACCCCCACGGCCCGTCGTACCCCCGGCATGAAAAGTGCCGGGGGATGGGCCGGTCGGTGATCCGTCCCATCCCCCGGCCACCGGCACCCGGGTGAGGCAGCGCCCTACGCCACCGAACCCCCCTCCGCGTCCTGATGGCCGGTGCCACCACAACCCTCGCAGGATGCCGACGCTAGGTAAAGAGTGCGTTACTCAACGGCACAACGCAATGTGAAAAGGTGAAAGTGCACGAAGTTGCACTTCGCCTCCGCCTAGTCACAGCAACGGGGGGACACGAGCCCAATGCGGGGTTATTCTCACGGCACGCCCGTGTCCCCCCGCCGGAGCCGCCCCAAATGCGCAACCATCCCCGTACAGTGTCTGATCCTTTTGAGACACTGGGCCTCGACTCGGCGCAGACCGCGCTGTACTCCGCGGTACTGCGCCTGCACCGAGCGACCCTCACCGATCTCGCCCAGGCCATGGACGGTCCCGTCGAGAAGGTCGGCCGCCAGCTGAATGACCTCGTCAAGCTGGGCGTGGTCGACGAGCAGTCGGGGGAATACCTGGCCAGACACCCCGCGGCGGCCCTGGGCAGGGTGATCGCCGAGCGGCTCGACCGGCTGGCGGAGGAGAGCCGCAGGATCGACACCGCGCTCGGCTCTATCCGGTCGCTGATCCGCGACTATGACGCCGGGCGCGACTACCAGAGCGGCCCCTTCACTGTGGAGATGGTGAACGGGGCGGACGTGCTGTACGAGAGCGTGGTCGGCATAGCCGTACAGTCCCCGCCAATGGAATTAATGACCGCGCTTCCTGACGAGCGCACGATGACAGACTTTGCCCGGAAATTTGCGGATCCGTGGATTGATGCGCAGAAACGAAAACTTCTCACGGTTCATGCGATCATCCCGGTATCGACCTTGGTTTTGCCCGGCGTACGCGACCAACTCATGCGCCTGCTCGAGACGGGCGGCAAGGTACGCACGCTGGACCGGGTGCCGAGCTGGTTCATGACCGCGGGGTCGGAGGTCGCGGGCCTGCCCCCGTTCTGGGGCGGCAACCTGCCCGATCACGCGTACAACTTCTATCTCATACGCACGCCGATCGTCGTGGGCCTGCTCCGGGCGCTGTTCAGAGAGCTGTGGGCCAGGGCCGTGCCGCTGCCGTGGGGCCGCAGGAGCGAGGGGATGGTCCAAGTCCTCCGTCTGGCGGCCCAGGGCATGTGCGACGACTCCATAGCCCGCCAGCTAGGGGTTTCGGTCCGAACGGTCAGGGCGAGGTTCGCGGACGCCATGACGGAGTTGGGTGCTCAATCACGCTTCCACGCAGGTGTGGAAGCCGCCCGGCGCGGATGGCTGAGGTAATGTCCACCGCTCAGGCCGCTTCGGTCATATGGTGGGAAGGTGCTGGAAGACGTCCCCCGCGACCCGTTCGCGGACGACCCGAACGACCCTTCCTCGGCGATGGGCGCGCTCGACGACGCCGAGCCACTCACCGCGGCCGAGCGTGACGAGGCCATCACGGACCTCGCCGACGTCGAGGTCTTTCGTTCCCTGCTAGAGCCGCAGGGAGTGCTGGGTCTCGTACTCGACTGCCCTGAATGCGGCGAGCAGCACTTCTTCGACTGGGAGCTGCTGCGCGGCAACCTACGACAAATGATCGAGAAGGGCCAGCCGCAGGTCCACGAGCCGGCCTTTCACCCGGACCCGGCGGACTATGTCAGCTGGGAGTACGCCAGAGGCTATGTCGACGGCGTCATCGACACGGAGGAGCGCCGCTGACCGACATCATCGAGCAGCGCGGCCAGCAACCGCACTGCTGGATCGCCTGAGTCAGGCGTCTCTCCACGACCGAGCGCATCGAGCAGCGCGTCGGTCTCTTCCTCTGGCGTCAAGCCGACTCCAGCTCGGCCATCTGCCGCAACCTGGCCAGCGCCCGATGCTGGGCGACGCGTACTGCACCCGGTGACATACCGAGTACATTACCGGTCTCCTCAGCAGACAATCCCGATACCACCCGCAACAGCAGCAACTCGCGCTGATTATCGGGCAGCCTGGCCAGCAGCCTGCGCGCGTGCTCGACCTCTATGTAGCGGACCACCGTCTCCTCGGGCCCCGGCCCGTCGTCCGGGCCGTCGGGCAGATCCTGAGTCGGTACGGCCGAGCGCACCGAACTCCGCAGCGCGTCGGCCACTTTGTGCGAGGCGATCCCGAACACGAAGGAGGCGAACGGCCGCCCCATATCCCGGTATCGCGGCAGCGCGAACAGGACCGCGATGCACACCTCCTGGGCTACGTCATCGGCAATGTGATATTGCCCTGAAACCCTGCCCAGCCTGGCGCGGCAATACCGCACCACCATCGGACGCAACTCACCGAGCAGGGATTCGATCGCAGTGCGATCTCCCTGCACGGCGAGGCTCGTCAGTTCCCTAAGGTCGGAGTCATCCGTCCGTGCCGGAAGTCTCGACGCGAGCCTTACCCCAATTTTGGCGTCGGCGACGCTTCCCTCGCTCACGATAGGCATGATGCCCGCACTGATCCGGCCTGTCGTCATGGCGAACGGCTACGGATTGGTCACATTGAAGCGACGATAACCAGCAGTAATCGATTGACCACACTAAGCCTTAACCGTTGACATAATATTTCACCTCATAACCCGGAATGCGCGATAATTGTCAGACCCCCGACGCTTATCCCTCACTTCCGGTTTACTCCAATAATCCACCTTTTCCCCCACTTCCCCCCAAACGCCGTGAGCCGATCCCAGACTCCAAGGGGGTAGCAAGGGTTGCCCAGGACGCCCCGGGGAACCGCATGGCCCTCCGCAGGGGATGCGCTTCGCGCGAGCCGGCTCCAGACGGCCCCTCCCAGGGAGGCAAGCCCCCTTTCGATCCCCCCGAAGGCGAGGTGCTCGCAGAGGGGCGCCACGCGCGCCGGGAGCTCGGGTAGCGCCCTGTGGGGGCGAGCTCCCACACCCCCAGGCGGACACGACCACCGCGGTGCCGCGAGGTGATGGAGCAGGAGCCGCGCGTCATGGCTCGGGTAGCCGCAGCGGGTCTGAAGAGCCTCGGGGCGAACCCCGCATGAGCCGCACGCCTCAAGAGCCTCCGTACGAACCCGAGATGAGCCGCACGCCCGAAACCCCGCCGTACGAACCCGGCATGCTCAACACGCCCGAATAGCCGCCAGGCACGGGTCTCGCCAGTCGGCTCGTCGCTCTCTACCCGGCCGCCTTCCGCGAGCGCTGGGGTCCGACTTGGAGGTCGAGATCCGGGCCGCGGGCATCCGGCCGTGGCCGAGCCTGGCCGCAGGCGTCGCCGACATGTGGCTGCACCCGCGACGCTCCCGCGTACCTGGCCGGTCAGCGTGGTGGGGCGCGTACCAGTGGCCGTGACCAGCTCAGAGACGGTACGGGCCAGGTTGGCCAGGGCGTTGATATCTGAGGCGGCCAGTTCCGCACAGGGCTTCGGACCCCGCAAAAGCCGCACGGCCCGCACCCCTGAGGGTGCGGGCCGTGACGAGAGAAGGGGGACGGGTCAGTGGCCGTGGCCGTGACCGTGACCCTGGCCGGCGGCCGGGGCCTCCTCCTCAGGCTTTTCGACGACGAGCGCCTCAGTCGTGAGCAGCATGCCCGCGATCGACGCCGCGTTCTGCACCGCGGAGCGCGTGACCTTCACCGGGTCGATGACACCCTGCGCGATCAGGTCGCCGTACTCGCCGGTCGCGGCGTTGAAGCCGTGGCCGGCCTCCAGCTCGGCGACCTTGTGCGTCACCACGTAGCCCTCGCGACCGGCGTTCTCGGCGATCCAGCGGGCCGGCTCGACCAGCGCGCGGCGGACGACGCCGACACCCGTGGCCTCGTCGCCCGACAGGCCGAGGTCGTCGAGAACCTTGGAGACGTGGATCAGCGCGGAACCACCGCCGGAGACGATGCCCTCCTCGATCGCGGCGCGCGTCGCGGAGATCGCGTCCTCGAGGCGGTGCTTCTTCTCCTTCAGCTCCACCTCGGTGGCGGCGCCGACACGCAGCACGCACACACCGCCGGCGAGCTTGGCCAGGCGCTCCTGCAGCTTCTCGCGGTCCCAGTCGGAGTCGGACTGCTCGATCGCGAGCCTGATCTCCTTGACGCGGTCCTCGATGGCCGCCTGGTCACCGGCGCCGTCGACGATGGTGGTGTTGTCCTTCGTGACGACGACGCGGCGGGCCTGGCCGAGCACCTCGAGACCGACGTGCTCCAGCTTGAGGCCGACCTCCTCGCTGACGACCTGGCCGCCGGTGAGGATGGCGATGTCCTGCAGCATCGCCTTGCGGCGGTCGCCGAAGCCCGGGGCCTTGACGGCCACGGAGGTGAACGTGCCGCGGATCTTGTTCGTCACCAGGACGGCCAGGGCCTCGCCCTCGACGTCCTCGGCCACCACGAGCAGCGGCTTCTTCGTCTGGGCGATCTTCTCCAGCAGCGGCAGGAAGTCCGCGATGGAGGAGATCTTGCCCTGGGTGAGCAGGATGTAGGCGTCCTCGAGGACGGACTCCATCCGCTCGGGGTCGGTCACCATGTACTGGGAGACGTAGCCCTTGTCGAACTGCATGCCCTCGGTGAACTCGAGCTCCATGCCCATGGCGTTGGACTCTTCGACGGTGAGCACACCGTCCTTGCCCACCTTGTCGAACGCCTCGGCGATCAGGTCGCCGATCTGCGCGTCCTGAGCGGAGATCGTGGCGACGTTCGCGATCTCCTTCCTGTCCTCGACCGGACGGGCGCTGGCGAGCAGCCTGTCGCTGATCTCCTTGGCGGCCTTGTCGATGCCGCGCTTGAGCGACAGCGGCGAGGCGCCGGCGGCCACGTTGCGCAGGCCCTCGCGGACCATGGCCTGGGCCAGGACGGTCGCGGTGGTGGTGCCGTCGCCCGCGATGTCGTTGGTCTTGGTGGCAACTTCCTTGGCGAGCTGGGCGCCGAGGTTCTCGTAGCGCTCCTCCAGCTCGATCTCACGAGCGATGGTCACACCGTCGTTCGTGATCGTCGGCGCACCGAACTTCTTGTCGATGACGACGTTGCGGCCACGCGGGCCGAGGGTTACCTTCACGGCGTCCGCGAGGGCGTTCACACCGCGCTCGAGCGCGCGGCGGGCGTCCTCGTCGAACTCCAGGATCTTCGCCATTGCTGAAAGTCCTCTCCTAGCGTCGAAAGCCCCGGCCGCCCTCAAGAGCGCCCGGGGCCCGACACACCGGCTTACTTCTCGATGATCGCGAGAACGTCGCGGGCGGAGAGCACGAGGTACTCCTCGCCGCCGTACTTGACCTCGGTGCCGCCGTACTTGCTGTAGAGGACGATGTCGCCCTCAGAGACGTCGAGCGGAATCCGCTTGTCGCCGTCCTCGTCCCAGTTGCCCGGACCCACCGCGAGGACCCTGCCCTCTTGCGGCTTCTCCTTCGCGGTGTCTGGGATGACCAGGCCGGATGCGGTTGTCTGCTCGGCCTCAAGCGGCTGAACCACAATGCGGTCGCCGAGCGGCTTAACGGGAACCTTAGTGGCGGTCGTCACGATCGGACCTCCCCTTCAGATTTGAATGATCTAGAAGAGGCGACCAGCTGGGCCTGCCGTCGCGGGTGTCAGACCTGCCTCGTCGCACGTTGGCACTCTCAAGGGGAGAGTGCCAACAGGAAACATATGCAAGAGGGGCTTGACAGTCAACACGAACGCGTCTGCTGAGAGCGATAAGCACCCCAACTGTGCCCGTTCCACACTACGTCGACGGTCCGACTCGCTCGGGCGTGGCGCTAACGTCGGGTGATGTGGACCTCGACGCCTTCAACGAGCTGCTGACCCCGCGCGGACAGCGAGCCCTCGCGGAGGCCGGGGAGCTGGTGGGCGCGGATCCGGTCGCGGCCGCCACGAAGCTGCGCAAGACGTACGACGCGGCCCTCACCTCCGCCGCGCTGACCCAGGCCGGGCTGAGGGAGCGCGCCAGGGCCAAGTTCGGCGAGGACGCCGAGCGTATGTACTTCACGCCGCACGGCCTGGAGCAGTCCACCCGGGCAGAGGTCGCCGAGCACCGCGCCCGCCGTCTGGCCCGATCATGGCCGAATCCGCCCCGCGTGGTCGACGCCTGTTGCGGCATCGGCGGCGACTTCCTCGCGCTGGCCCGCGCCGGCTCCACCGTGACCGCCGTGGACACCGACCCGCTGACCGCCGCCGTAGCCAGGGCCAACGCTGAGGCGCTCGGGCTGGGCGGCGGAGTGACGGTGTCCGTGACGGACGCGGCCGACGTCCGGCCGGAGGCGTACGACGTGCTGTTCGCCGACCCGGCCAGGCGGACGAGCAGAGGCAGGACATTCGACCCCATGGCCTACTCCCCGCCCTGGCCGGTGGTGCTCGACCTGATCTCGAGGGCCGCCCGCGCATGCGTCAAGGTCGCCCCGGGCATCCCGTACGAGTTCATCCCGGGCGGCGCCGAGGCCGAGTGGGTCTCGTACAAGGGCGAGGTCAAGGAGGCCGCGCTCTGGACCGGCCTCCCTGGGGCCGAGCGGCGCGCCACCCTGCTGCCCGGCGGGCACACGCTGACCGCCACAGGAGCCGAGGCCCCGGTCGGCCCCGTCGGCAGGTACGTCTACGAGCCGGACGGCGCGGCCATCCGGGCACACCTCGTGGGTGAGGTGTCCGAAATGGTGAACGGACGCCTGCTCGACCCGATGATCGCCTACATCACCGGCGACAATCCGATCGACACCCCATGGGCAACCAGATACGAAATAACAGACGTTCTTCCATTTTCGCTGAAAAAGCTGCGCGCGCTACTCCGTGAGCGGCGAATCGGCAATGTCACCATCAAGAAGCGTGGCTCTGCTGTCGACATCGAACGCCTCCGGTCAGACCTCCGACTAAATGGCGAAAAATCCGCGGTAATCATCCTTACCAGGATCATCGATAAGCCATCAGTCATCATCTGCGACACCGCCCTACCTGCATGAACCCTGACATTCTTCCGTTAACGACGATCTTTCAATTCGCCGCTGACGGACCTTGATCGAAAGACTAAGGTGGGCGGGCGGGAGTGCTCCCCCTGACGCGGTTAACCGCGTTCTCGCTCTTTCAATCTGCAAATCGGACCTATCCCCACCGCTGCGCGGCAGACCGTCGGCGAGCCAAAGGAGCTTTCGGTGGACCATTCCAACCACACCACCCTTCTCCAGGCAGGAGGCCAATCCGGCATCTCCGAGAGGATGCGGGATCTGCTCGCGCGTGCCGCACAGGATCACGTGTACGAGCAGCGCACACAGGGGGCAGTACTAGACGAGATCCGCCAGCGGCTCGAAGGCATGGAATGGCTCCTGCGCGAGGTGCGCGAGCGCGAGCTCGGCGGCCTCAGCGGCACGCTGCACGCGGTCAGCGGGCGGCTCGACGACATCGCCGCCAAGCCCCCGATGTGGGCGGAGGGGCTGGCCCAGCACGTCGAGGCGGTGCGCGACCACGTGGACGCCGTCGGGGAGAAGGTGGGCCACGTGGACGTCCACCTCGGCCCCGTGGCCGAGCTGCCGAGCCTGTGGGCCGACCTGGGCACGGTGGGCGAGAGTGTGGACGAAGCCCTCAACCGCCTGCAATCGGTGCTCGACTCCACCGATGGCATCACGAGGGGAATGTCCGACTTCGCCACCAAGCTGGCCACCCTCAACACCAGCATGGAGGCCGCGGCGAGCCGCTTCACCAGGCTCGACAAGTCGATGGCCGAGCTGACCACCCGTACTGATCGGGTCGAGGTCGTGGTCACCGACATGTCAGAGCACCTGACGGCCCGGCTGAGCGAGCAGGACCAGCATCTGGCCACACGCCTGGACGAAACCGACGAGCGCCTGAGCACGAGGCTCGACGCAACGGACCAGCGCCTGAGCGCGAGACTGGGCGAGACCGACCAGCGCCTGACCAAGAGACTCGACCAGACCGACCAGCGGCTCACCATCCGGATGGACGAGACCGACCAGCGCCTGGCCACCAGCCTTGTCGAGGCGGACGAGCGGCTCGCCAGCCGCCTCAAGGAGTCCGACGACCAGCTCTCCTGCCTCCTGTCCGACGTCGAGCTCCGGCTCACCACCAGGCTCGACGAGGCCGACCAGCACCTCGCCGTCCAGCTCGGAGAGAGCGAGCAGCGCCTCAGCGCCAGGCTCAGCGGCGTGGACGCCCGGCTCGACCGGGTGGAGGGCAAGCTCACGGGCCTCGACTCCAGGCTCACCGGGTTCGACAGCCGGCTGGAGTCTGCCGACGAGTGCCTGGCCGACATCGACACCAGGCTCGACGGGCTCGACGGCAGGATGGGCGGCGTCGACAAGCGGCTCACGTCCGTGGACAGCCAGCTCAGCGGGGTCGACAAGCGGCTGGGCACGGTGGACGGCCACCTGGGCCGCCACGACGACAGGTTCGACGCTCTCGACGTACGCATCGACGCCCGCTTCACCGCGCTCGATGATCGCATGGTGACGAGCGACCAGCGGCTCAACGAGACGGCCACCCGCAACGAGGGCCGCTTCAACAAGCTCGACACCCAGATCGACGCCATCGACGAGCGCCTGATCGAGGCCGAGGAGCACCTGAGCAGCCGCTTCGACGGCATCGACACCCGCTTCAACGGGCTCGACACCCACATGAACGGCCTGGCCGCCCGCGCCGAGCAGACCGGCGCGCACCTGGAGTCCGTCGACGACCGCATCGAGGCCGTCAGTGAGCGCGTGGGCCGGCTCCCGGACGCTCTGGCCACTCAGGGCGAGCTGCTCCAGACGCACACGGGAGACCAGGCAGAACGCCTAGCCGCCGCCACGAACGTCCTCACAGAGCTCGTCACGTCCCGCCCCGACCGCGACCAGCTCGCCGAGACGGTCACCGGCATCGTCCAGCCTGCCGCCGACGACCTCACCAAGCGCCTGGGCGCCCTGGAGGAGACCATGCTGGCCCTGGCCGAGGCCCTGCTACGCCCGAGCCGAACCAAGGACTGAAGGGCCGTCGGACAGGACCGGGGGCGTAGGCAGCCCCCGTCCTGTGCGCGCCGGCCGTCCGCACGCGGATCCGGCAGGAAAACGGCAGAGCGAAGCGTGAGCTCGGGTGGACTCCCGTCTACCCGAGCGTGCGGGAGGGGCTCACACGTGGACTGTCGTGATCGGCAGCGACGAGTCGGCGGGGATCTCCAGGGTCGAAGGGGAGATCCCCGCCGTGACCAGGTTGGAGCCCAGGGCGGCGACCATGGCGCCGTTGTCGGTGCACAGCCCCGGGCGGGGCACCCGCAGGCGCACGCCGGCCGCGTCGCACCGCTCCTGGGCCAGCGCGCGCAGCCGCGAGTTGGCCGCCACGCCGCCCCCGATCAGCAGGTCGTGCACGTCGTACTTCCGGCACGCCTGCAGCGCCTTGCGGGTCAGCACGTCCACCACGGCCTCCTGGAACGAGGCGGCCACGTCGGGCACGTGGACGGACTGCCCTGACGCCTCGCGGGCCTCGACCCAGCGGGCCACGGCCGTCTTGAGCCCTGAGAAGGAGAAGTCCAGCGTGCCGTCGTCGAGCTTGCCGCGCGGGAACGCGATGGCCGTGCCCGAGCCGTCGCGGGCGGACCTGTCGATGTGCGGCCCGCCGGGGAACGGCAGCCCCAACACCCGTGCGACCTTGTCGAACGCCTCACCGGCCGCGTCGTCGACCGTCGAGCCGAGCGAGATCACGTCCTGGGCCACGTCGGGCACCAGCAGCAGCGACGAGTGGCCGCCCGACACCAGCAGGGCGATGCACGGCTTGGGCAGCGGCCCGTGCTCGAGCTGGTCGACGGCGACGTGAGCGGCCAGGTGGTTGACACCGTAGAGGGGGACGCCGAGGCCGAGCGCGTAGGACTTGGCCGCGGCCACCCCCACCAGCAGCGCGCCCGCCAGCCCGGGGCCCGCGGTGACGGCGATGGCGTCGATGTCGGAGAACTTCAGGCCCGCCTCGGCCAGCGCCGCCTCGACGGTCGGCGTCATGGCCTCCAGGTGGGCGCGAGAGGCCACCTCGGGCACCACGCCGCCGAAGCGCGCGTGCTCTTCCATGCTGGAGGCGATCGAGTTGGCCAGCAGGGTGTGGCCCCTGACGATGCCGATGCCGGTCTCGTCGCAGGAGGTCTCGATGCCCAGGACCAGGGGTGCGTCAGTCACCAAGCTTCCTTCTCATCATGATCGCGTCGGTGCCGTCGTCGTAGTAGCGGCGGCGGGTGCCGATCTCCTCGAACTCGTAATGCCGGTAAACCGCCTGCGCCTGCGGGTTGTCGGCGCGTACCTCCAGGAAGATCTCCCGCGCCCCCCTGCGCTGTGCCTCGGCCAGCAGCTCGGTCAGCATCGCGCCGCCGATGCCCGTGCCACGGTACTGCTCGAGCACCGCGATGGTCTGCACGTCGGCCTGGTCGGCCGCGGCGGCGAGCCCCGCGTACGCGACGATCTTGTCGTCCACGAGCACCACCACGTAGTGGCGCGAGCGCGGCACGTCGGCCAGCTCGCCACGCATCATGCCCTCGCTCCACGCGTCGAGCGGGAACGTGGCCTGCTCGATCGCCATGACCGCCGGCAGGTCGGCCTCGGTCATCTGCCTGATCTTCACGCCGTCACCCTCTTGGGCGCCCCGGGCACCACGGCGTCGGGCCTGCGCAGGTAGATCGGGCGCGGCGGGCCGAGCGGCGTGCCCTCGGAGAGGCGCTCGGCCGCCAGCGCGGCCAGGGCTCCCGCGTACGGGTACGGTGGCGCGTCGTTCGTCCCGAGGATCTCCGCGTAGAGCGCGGCGCCGGCTCCCACGACCGGCACTCCCTCCACCGGCACGTCGGCGGGCCGGTCGATGAAAGGCCCGTCGAGCCTGGTGCGCATATTGGAGTATCGCGCCCAGAACACCTCTTTGCGCCGCGCGTCGGTGGCCACCAGGAACGGCTCGGCCAGCCCGCTGCCGTAGGCGACCGCGTCGAGCGTGCACACGCCGTACGCGGGCACGCCCAGCGTGGTGGCGAGCCCCTGCGCGGTCATCAACCCCACGCGCAGCCCGGTGTAGGGGCCGGGGCCGCTGCCGGCCACGATGGCGCTCACGTCGCGCAGCGTCGCGCCCGCCTCGCTCACGACACGTTCGATGGTGGGCACGAGCAGCTCGCCGTGACGCCGGGCGTCGATCGTCGTGTGCTCGGCGAGCACCCGCTCGCCGTCGTGGAGCGCGGCGGTGACGGCGGGTGTCGCGGTATCAAAGGCCAGGACCAGCACGGCTGTCTAGCCTACCCGCCGAACAGGTCAGGCCCAGCCCGTATGCACTTATGCCCAGCCCGTACGGCGCTTGAGCCAGTCGAGCGCCACGACCCCCTGAGCCCGCTGGAACGCCCTGACCGTGGGCAGCCCCGGCGGGTCAGGCAGCCGCGCGTGCTCCACGAAGTATCCCGTGAGAGCGGCCACCATCGCGGTCACGGCGGGATCGGGATCGGTGAATAGCTCGTGCGGCATCGGCCCGCCCTGCATGCCGATCGACGGCAGCATGCACACCAGATCCACCCAGGGCGCGCCCACGCAGGCCCATGGCCAGTCCACGAGGTAGACGTGATCTCCGGCGAGCAGGATGTTGTCGGCCCGCAGGTCGCCGTGGACCAGCGTGTCGCCCGCCGCCTCGGCGGTCCAGCCGGACTCCAGCTCGGCGAGCTCCTCCAGGTGGCGCGCCACCCACGGGTCGAGCCCGTCGGCGCCCTCCTCCAGCAGGTTGCGCCAACCGTGGAAGGACGCGCCCAGGGTCTCTCCGATCGGCGGCAGATCGATCGGAGACGGGGTGAGCGCGGCCGACATCCGTTCGACGGCGTCGAGCACCAGGTCGAGCTGGTCACGCCGCCACGGCATCTCGGGGTGCTCCCCTTCGACGTCCTCGAAGACCAGCGTGACCCAGCCCTCCAGCTCGAACCCGGTCAGCAGCCTGGGGGCGGGAACCGACTCCGGCAGGGCCGCGGCGATCCTGAGCTCGTCGCGGTAGAGGCGGACGGAGTCGGGGTTCGGCTCGGGGCCGACGGCCTTGACGAAAGCGCGCCTGCCGTTCTCCGTGCGGAGCCGTACCGCGGCCGCCGGGGAGAAGCCTCCCGGCTGGGTGACCGCCTCGGCCACGCGCCCGCCCAGGAACTCCTCCACCGCCGTGCGCACCTGCGGGTGCACCTCGTGCCAGGGCACCCGTACGCCGGACGCGGGCGGATTCGTGTCTACGCTCATGCCTCTATGGTCTCGGGGGGTGCAAGCCGTTTTCAGGCTTTGGAGGCGTACACGATGATGTTGTCCACATACTCGCCCTTGGCGTAGTCGAACTTGCCGCCGCACGTGACCAGCTTGAGCCCGTCATCGACGTACACGCGTCTGCTGGGGAAGCTGTCCTTGTGGACCTGCTCGATCGAGTCGACCTTGAAGCTCACGACCTTGCCGTCACTGCGCTCGACCTTGACGGTCTCGCCCTTGCGTAACTGCCTGAGCCGGTAGAACACGGCGGGGGCCGTCTTGGTGTCGACATGGCCGATGATCACCGAGGCGCCCTTCTCGCCTGGCACGGCGCTGCCGGAGTACCACCCGGCCACCTTCGGCTTCTCGTACGGCGGCAGCTCGACCTCGCCGTCCTTCGACAGCCCGAGCTTCATCAGCGGCGCCTCGAGGTCGATCGCGGGGATGTCGATGCTTTTGGGCACAACACCCGCGGTAGGGGTGGTGGTGGTCGTCTGCATGCTCTTGCCGAACGCGACAAGCACGAGGCCCGTGGCGGCGCCCGCGAGCACGCCCGCGCTGGCGAACGACAAGACCTATCGCTCCTTCGAGAAGGCATGGCTGGCCGGGCTCAACGGGCCCGCCC
>NZ_JBFAMX010000014.1:0-62980 GCF_040659615.1 Nonomuraea sp. NPDC049784 | reverse complement strand
ATTCCGATCTGCGGCGTCAACGGCGCCGCCGCGGCCGTCGCTCCCGTGCTCGGCGGCCTGCTCACCGAGCACCTGCACTGGCGGGCCATCTTCCTGGTCAACCTGCCCATCAGTCTGGCCGCCATCTGGCTCACCCTCCGCACGGTCGAGGAGTCGCGCCTGCCCGGCAAGGGCCGGCTCGACTGGCCGGGCATGGTCACGTTCACGGTTGCCGCGGGCGCGCTCACGTACGGGCTCATCGAGGCGGGGCAGCACGGCTGGACGACGGCGCAGGCGCTCGTGCCGCTGGCCGGGGCGGCGGTGGCCCTCGCGGCCTTCGTCGTCATCGAGACCCGTAGCGACCATCCCATGCTTGACCTGCGGTTGTTCGCCAATCAGTCGTTCAGCGGGATCATGACGGGAGCCACGCTGCTGATGCCGGCCGCTTTCGCGTGCATGGCCTTCACCTCGATCTGGCTGCAGGGGGTTCTCCGGCTCGGCCCGGTGGACGCGGGGCTGGCGCTGACGCCGATGGCCGCCACCTCCCTCGTGGTCTCGGTGGCCGTCTCCCGCCTGTTCCCCCGGCTGCCTGCCCGCGCCGCGATCGGCTGCGGACTGCTGCTGATCGGCGCGGGCGCGTACCTCCAGGGCACTCTCGACCAGCACTCGACCTGGACCGCGCTGGCGCCCGGTCTGGCCGTGACGGGCCTCGGCGTGGGGCTGGCCATCCCGTCGCTCAACTCCGCCGCCATGATGTACGTGCCGCCGCAGCGCGCGGGCATGGCCGCGGGCGCGGTCAACACGGTCAGGCAACTCGGTTACGCGCTCGGCATCGCCGTGCTCGGCATCCTGTACCAGGGCGACCTGGCCCCGTACGCGGCGCTGAACGACGTCTACCGGGCGAGCGCCGTCACGGGCCTGGTCGCGGGCCTGCTGGTGCTGGCCGTGGTCCGTTCGAGCAGGCGCGAGTGAAGTCTCAGAGCAGCCGCCGGATCTCCCCGTACGCGCGATAGAAGCCGCCGCGTCCGGCCGAGCGCAAGCCTTCCACCAGGTAGCGCGCCCCCGGCTCTCGGATGTCCTTGGGGAACTGCACGTTCCAGGACTCGTAGCCGGAGCTGACCACGCGGATCCGCAACCGCTCGCCGTCCTTGACACACTCCACCACCACGCCGTCGCCCACGTCGGTGGTGGTCTCCAGCGTGACCGACGGCTCGACGACCTCCAGCGACGCCGCCGCCTTGACGTCGAGTGGCTGCGGCACACTGCCCGCGCGGGCCGCGGCGATGGCCGCCTCGCTGGCGTCGATGCAGGCCAGCGAGCCGTCGGTGGTGACGATGTAGAGCCGGTCGTCGAGAAACTGCATGGAGAACGCGGAGCCGCAGCCGGTGCCGAGCTTCCACAGCCGCTCGCCCGAGGCGTCGAAGCAGTAGACCGACGAGTGGTTGTCGCCGGCGAAGACGTGGCGGCCGCCCGGCGAGGTGGCGCAGGAGTAGACGGCGCCGTCGCACTGGTAGACCGCCTCGGTCCGGCCGTCGCCCTTGGCCAGGCGGATCACGCTGCCCCGGGAGCCGCGGGCGGTGCCCGCGTAGACGGAGTGCGCCTCCTGCCAGCCGAACAGCACCTGCTCGCCGAGGGAGCTCCGCCAGACGGGCGTGCCGTCCTGCGCGTCGTAGCGGTCGACGCCCTTCGAGTGTCCGTGGTAGACGGAGTTCTCGTCGCACCTGACCATCCACGCCGAGTCGCCGACGCCGTTGCGCGACCACTGGAACTCGTCCTCGTAGTCGATCGCGGTGACCCCGCCGGCCCGGTCGGAGACGCCGAGCACGCCGTCGTGGATGTCGAGCCAGTAGATGTCCACGTCCGCGGCGATCTCGTACGCGGCCCTCGGGACCTTGCCGCTGAGGTCGTACACGCGGCCGTCGTCACAACCCGCGTAGATCCAGAAGTCGTCGGCCACGATGCACTTGACACCTTCCGGCAGCCTGAAGCGGCCGGTCACGGTGCCGGAGTGGGTGACGGTGTAGACGTCACCACGCTGGTTGCCGACCCAGCAGCGCTCGCCGTCCACGAAGATGCCGAACGCCGCCGCCCCGCTGTCGAAGCGCCACAGGACAGGGGCCTGCTGGGCGGTCGAGCGGGTGCTGGCGATGGCCCTGTGGGTGATGGCCCGGCGCTGGCGCACCCCGCGTACCGCCGGGGCGTACCCCTTGCGGGTCTTCTCGCCGATCTTCTTGGCTGCCGCGGCGTGGGCCTTGGCCTCGGTGGGAAAGTCGGTGACCTTGGTCTGGCCGGCCTCGCCGATGCGCCCGTAGGTGGTGGTGACGCGGGTGCCCGCCACGGTCACCTCGTAGAACTTGTGCGATCCGCCGCCGTCCTCTGACAGCTCCAGGTAGGCCATGTCCACACTTCTCCCGTCTTGATCAACTGTTCGGGAGAGTAAAGGACGGCGGCGACAAATCGCGGACCTTACTTGTCGTACTCGTAGGCTCCCGCGTCGACTGCGCCGTCGCTGCCGTCGATCGCCCGGCCGGTCACGTCCATGTCACTGAACTTCGTGACGCCGAGATCGATGGCGGGGCTGCCGGCACGCAGGCTCAGCGGTTGCTCCGTGTTCGTGAGGTCGAACAGCGGGTCGGCCGTGACGTTGTTCGTGCCGCCCATCTGGTGCTGCCGGGCGCCGAAGAACACGTTGTGGTGGCTGTCGGTGACGTTCGGGCCGTAGGCGGTCTTCTTCACGGCCTGGATGATGTTCTGCGACATCGACAGGTGGGCGTTGGTGCAGCCGGCGTCGCAGACCACACCCTGGGAGTCGGCCTGGGTCAGGTACACGCTGTTGTTGCGGAACACGGTGCCCAGCACAGGTCCGTTCGGCTCGGGCTCCTCTCCCGGCTCCTGCGGGCCGCGGGTCACCAGGGCCGCGCCGGTCTGGGGGCCGGTGATCACGTTGTACTCGAAGACGTTGCCCGAGGTGCCGTCGGGGTCGGCGGGGCTGCCGTCCTCGTTGACGTCCCTGCTCGTCCCCAGCTCGGTGAAGGTCTCGTTGTCCACCGCGATGTTGTGGTGCACGCGGTTGTCGGAGCCGAGGAAGATCTCCACGGCCGCGCCGTCCATCCCGTAGTCGTAGCTGAACGCGATCGAGCCGCGCATCTCGTTCCAGCCGATGTCGGAGCTGTCGCCCTGGACGAGGATCGCGAACGCGCCCGAGTCGTCGTTGCCCGGCTCCTCGGTGAGCTTGCTCATGAAGTTGTTGTCCACGAACTCGTTGGCCGTCACCGCGGTGTAGAGCGCCTTCGGCGCGATGTAGACGCCGGCCGCGGCACCCGTGATGTAGTTGCGTTCGACGACGTTGTCGTTGCCCGTCACCTTGACCCCGGCCCATTCGCAGCGGCCGTCGTCCCGGGGCACTCCCACCTGCAGGTTGTAGACCTCGATGTGGGAGCCCTCCAGGCTCACGCACGCCTCGGTGTGCCCGGAGACGATCGGCTTTGCGGTGCTCGTGCCGTACGTGTCCACGACGATCGGGGCCTCCGGGGTGCCCGACTCGGTGATGGCGAGCTGCTGCCCCTTCCACGTGCTGCCGCGCTTCAGCAGCAGCTTGGAGCCGGGGACCAGAGCCGCCGCCGTGGCCTTGCTGAGGGTCTTCCAAGCGGTGGCCTCCGAAGTGCCCGCGGCGGAGTCGTTGCCGTTGACGGAGTCCACGTAGTAAACCGCGGTGGCCGCCGATGCGCTGCCCGTGGCCACGGTCGTGGCGAGGGTGGTGGCGGCGAGCGAGAGCGCCGCTGCCGTGGCGCCGGTCCGCAGGTTCCAGCCTGACATTCAGCCTCCAGAACTGGCCGGGGCTCCGTCACGCAACGAAGATCATCCCCAGCTTGCGGCTGCCACCTTAACCGGCTCCTGTCGAAAAATCCCTATTTTTCCTGACCTATTTCCCGACCTTTAAGTTCCTGCCCGCAGCGGCACCACGTTCCCCGTCGCCCCGCTCCGCGGCAACGCGAACCAGGTCGCCTTACCGACCAGGTCAGGATGTGTGACGTAACGCTGCGGATGGCAGCCGTAGAAGCCGTCGGAGAGCCTGGCGATGATCCGCAGTCCGCGCCCGTGCTCGGCCTGCACGTCCGGCGGCGACGGCTGCGGCAACAGCGGACTGCTGTCCACGACCACGCACATGATCTCCTTGGCGTCGATGTGCAGGGCCAGTTCGTACGGGCCGTCGCCGTACATGAGGGCATTGGTGATCAGTTCGCTCACCATGAGGACGGCGTCGTCAACGAGATCCGAACAAAGGGAGAGTGCCGACAATTCATCGCGGATGATCACTCTCGCGTGGCCGACAGTCTGGGCGTCATCGCGCAGCGGCCACACGTACTGCATCCGGCTCCGGCGAGCTGATCGCAGCGTGGTCATGGCATCTCTTTCCTGTGCTTCCCGGGCTTCCCGGACCGAAGGGCAGCGAATACGCGTTTCGCTCAACAAGAGGACCTGCCTATGGGTTGACGTACACGGCTGTCGAAACGTGTACGCACGAAGAAGGCTTTTGGGTCGAATCTTCGGCGAGAAATCGCAATTCTTTTTAACAGGCGCCCGAAACGACGGGTATGGGCAGTGCCATGAGCAGTGCTGACGAGAACACGTCCAAGAATGACCCCCAGCCCCGCCCCGGCGCCGCCCGCCGGCCGGGCAAGCGCGGGGAGCCGCCGCCGAAGCCCAAGCCCGCCGGGATGAAGGCGCTGGAGCAGGCGCTGTCGAAGGCGGGCAAGGAGTTGAAGGACCTCACCTGAGCCCGGACGCCGGGTCAGCGGTGCGGGCGGCGAGCAGGGACCAGAGGCGGGCCGGGGTAAGGGGGACGTCGGTGATCTGGTCCGCGATCTCCGGGAGGGCGGCGGCGACCGCGTTGGCGATGGCCGCCGGTGGGCCGATCGTGCCCGCCTCCCCGACGCCCTTCATGCCGCCCGGCGTCACCGGCGAGGGCGTCTGCAGCATCACGACCTCGATGTCCGGCACCTCGCGCGTCGTCGGCAGCAGGTAGTCGGTGATGGGCTGGCCTTCAGGGGTGTAGACGATCTCCTCGGTCAGCGCCATGCCGATGCTCTGGGCCACGCCGCCGCAGATCTGGCCCTCCACCACGGCAGGGTTGACCAGCACGCCCGCGTCGTTGACCACCCAGTAGCGCTCCACCTCGACGGCCCCTGTCTCCGGGTCCACGGCCACGGCGGCCGCGTGCGCTCCATAGGCGAACGTGTAGCCGGCCGGGTCGTGGCTGACCCGTTCCTCCAGACCGGGTGAGACACCGTCCGGAAGGTCCCAGCCGCGCCACGCCGACGTGGCCAGCTCGCGCAGGGTGATCGACGCGGCCGGGTCGCCCTTCACCCGTACCACGCCCTCGGCGATCTCCAGGTCGTCGGGGGATGCCTCCAGCCGGTGCGCGGCGAGCGCCACGAGCTTGCCGCGGAGCTGGTCGGCGGCCCGGATGAGCGCCCCGCCCCCGACCGCCAGCGAGCGGCTCGCGATCGACCCGATCGACGAGTACGGCGTGGCCGCCGTGTCCCCCAGCACCACCCGGACCCGCTCGATCGGCACCCCCACCCGGTCGGCCGCCAGCTGGGCCAGCGCCGTCTCGATGCCCTGCCCGATCGACACCACCCCGGACGACACGACCACGGAGGCGTCCTGCTCCATCCGCAGGACCGCCGTCTCGTAGCCGGCCGCCTGGATGTCGGTGGCCTTGAGGTCCATCGAGGGCCCCATGCCGGTGGTCTCCACGTGGCAGGAGTACCCGATGCCGCGCCTGCGCCCGTCGGACTTCTCGACGGGCGTGACCAGGTCACGGAGGGTACGCAGGGCGAGCGGGTAGTCGCCGGAGTCGTACCGCTGGTAGACGCGCGTCGTGTACGGCAGCTCGCCAGGCCCCAGCATGTTCCGCAGCCGCAGCTCGACCCGGTCGATCCCCAGCCTGCGTGCCGCCTCGTCGATCAGCCGCTCCCTGGTCAGGCTGCCCTCCGGCTGGCCGAAGCCGCGGTAGGAGCCGGTCGGCGTGGTGTTCGTGACGACGCCGCGCACGCGTACCGCCACCCGGTCGAACCGGTACGGCCCGGGCAGCAGCGTGGCCGTCACCGCGAAGGTCGCCGCGCCTACGTTGGAGGGATGGGCCCCCATGTCACCGATCACGTCGGCGTGCAGCGCCAGGAAGCGCCCGTCGTCGTCGAGCGCAAGCCGCGCCCGGTGCACGGCCGCCCGCGCCGGCAGCGTGGCGAACAGCCGGTCGCCCGGCGACTCCGACCAGCTCACCGGCCGGCCCAGGCGCATCGCGGCCAGGCAGATGAGGGCCTCGTCGGGATAGACGTGCTCCTTGCCGCCGAACCCGCCGCCCGTGTCTCCGCTGATGACGCGTACCCGGCCATGGGAGAGCCCCAACGCGTCCGCCAGGTGCTCGCGCACGTGGTGGGGCGCCTGCGAGGAGACGTGCACGGTCAGCTCGTCGCCGGCGTACGAGGCCACCACGCCGCGCGGCTCCATGGGGTACGGGGAGACCCGCCCCATCGTGAACGTCATCTCGACGACGTGCGCGGCCTGCTCGACGAAGGAGGCGCAGTCCGCGTCGCCCAGCGTGAAGTCGGTTACCACGTTCGTGCCCCACTCCGGGTACAGCAGCGGCGCCCCGTCCTCCATCGCCCGCTCCGCCCCTACCGCCGCGGGCAGCTCGTCCAGCGAGAGATCGACGACCTCGGCGGCGTCCCTGGCGGCCTCGGGGGTGCGGGCGACGACGACCGCGAGGGGCTGACCGGCGTACCTGATGGCGTCGTCCAGAACCCGGTACGACGTCATGCGCTGCCCAGGAGCCAGGCTCACGCAGGGCAGGCGCAGGTCGGCGGCGTCGGAAGGGGTGATGATGTCGAGCACGCCCTCGACCGCCCAGGCCGCCTTGGCGTCGCAGCCGGCCAGCCGTCCGTGGGCGATGGGGCTGCGCACCACGTACGCGTGGACCGTGCCGGGCAGCCGCACCGCACCGACGTACCTGCCTTTTCCGGTCAACAGCCTGGCGTCTTCCCGTCGCGGCGTCCTGGCGCCGACATAAGGCTCACCCATGGTCACGATTCTGAGCGCCCCTCGCCGACCTGTCGACGACCACCACGGCACCGCCTCCCCGCCGGAAGATCGCACCTCTCCCCCTAACCCGTCCCCCTCCCCGCCAAAGGACCGCAACCACGGACTGCGGTCACATAGAAGGTGGCGGGAAGGGACCGACGGTGGGGCTCACACGACTTCGAAGGCCGCCATCATGGCCATGTCCTCGTGTTCGAGGTTGTGGCAGTGCAGGACGTACCGGCCGCGGTAGTCGGTGAAGCGGGTGACGATCTCGACTGTCTGCGCGTCCCGCAGTTCGACGGTGTCCTTCCACTCGGGCGGCCCCTTCGGGCGCTCGCCGTTGACCGTCAGCACCTGGAAGTGGTCGAGGTGCAGATGGACCGGGTGGGCGACGTCGCTGCTCAGCCGCCAGACCTCGACGTCACCGAGCCTGGGCCTGGCCTCCATCCGCTTCGGGTCGAACGGCTTGCCGTTGATCAGCCAGCCCATGCCCCCGTTGCTGAACTCGAAGTCCCGCGTCACCCTCGCCCTGCCGGGGTCGAGCGCCTCGACCGTGGACAGCCGCGAGGGCACGGATGATTCGTCGGTCTCGTCCCGGTCCACGGCGAACCGCAGGACCTTGCCCTGCGCGCCCTCCCCCGCCAGGTTCCGCAGTTCGACGTACTGCCCCAGTTTGTACGCGGCAAAGTCGATCACCACGTCGGCCCGCTCACCGGGGGCCAGCCGGAGCTGCCGCACCGTGCGAGGCTGAGCCAGCAGCCCGCCATCGGTGCCGATCTGGATCATCGGCCCACCGGTCGCCAGCTCGTACGTCCGGGCGTTGGAGGCGTTGCACAGCCGCAGCCGGTACCGCGCTCTGGAGACCCGCAGCTCCGGCCACGGCGCCCCGTTGACCAGGATCACGTCCCCCAGCACGCCCCCCATGTACGCCTCAAGCACCCCGGGCCGGCCCTGCAGCCCCGGATACAGCATCGTCCCGTCGGCGGCGAACGACCGGTCGCAGATCAGCAGCGGCAGGTCGCGCTCCCCGGCGGGCAGCGGCAACGCCTCCTCCTCCGCGTCCCGCACCAGGAACATCCCGGCCAGACCGCGCCAGACCTGTGGCCCCGTGTAGTCCATGCGATGGTCGTGGTACCAGAGCGTGGCGGCCCGTTGATCCAGCGGGAACGCGTACTCGCGGGACGCCCCCGGCGCCACCAGGTCGGTGGGGAAGCCGTCGGACTCCGGCGGGTTGTGCCCGCCGTGCAGGTGCAGGACGGTCGGCTGGCCGAGCTGGTTGACCAGCTTCACCACGGTTCGCCGCCCGCTGCGTGCCTCGATGGTCGGGCCGGGGAACGTGCCCCCGTACCCCCAGATGCCGGTGCGCAGGCCCGGCAGCAGCTCCACCTCGGCTGCCCGTTCGGTCAGCTCGTAGAAGTCGGCCCCGCCCGCGCTGCGCACGGGCTTGGCCACCTCTGGGACCGGCAGCGGCACCGCGAACGGCTTGGGCAGCGGCGCCTTGCTGGCCAGGAGCTGCGGCTGCGGGGTGCCGGCGATCAGCGAGCAGCCGGGCGCCCCGGCTGCCACCACCGCGCCCAGCCCCAGCAGCCGCAGCATGTCGCGTCGCGTGGGAGTCATGGCCGGGACATGATCCGGCCGAGCTGCGCGACGCCCCCGCCGAACAGCAGCACCCCGAGCGGCACGTGCACGGCCTTCACCCCGGCTTCGCCGAGAATCGCCGCCACCACCGTGAACGCCACCAGCAACGCGGCCGGAGCGATGAACTGGCCCTTCCCTCCGCCGGGCCACCGGACCAGGATCGCGGCGATGAGATGCGCCACCCCCAGGGCGAGCAGGGCGATCGCCGAGGCCATGTGCAGCGCGCGGCCGCCGGGCGAGGAGAGCAGCAGGCCCGCCGTCACCGACTGGAACAGCAGCGCGACGACGTGCAGGACCACCACGGCCCTGAGCGCCTGCATGGGCCAGGTCGCCGGTCGGGCGGCGAGCGTGTGCTGTGCGGTCATGATCTGTCTCCCGAGAGTGCTCCCGCGGCGAATGCCTCCCCGCGTCCGGTGGTGATGAGGGTCTCCGCGCGTTCCGTGGCCGCGATGGCGCCGAACGCGCAGAGCCGTACCAGGTCTTCGTCCGTCCTGGAGCCGCGCCAGGCGGCCACGTCCGCGTCGGTCACCCGGTACGGCGCGAGCGCGGCGAGCAGGGCCAGCCGGGCCCCGGGCCGCTCACCGGCGAGCACGTCCGCGAGCGGCCCGTCCAGCCAGGCGTTGCCGATCGGCGGGTGCTCCCCGTCCCAGGCCGCGACCGCGTCGGTCACGGCGGCGCGGGCGGACTCCCCGAGCAGCTCGCCACCCGTCCCTGCCACGGCCCGAAGCGCGGCGTAGGCAGTGCCCACGGCCGTGCCCGCGCCCCAGGCGGGCTCCGGCAACGTGGGCAGGTCCGCGACCAGCGGCAGGCTCTCGCCTGACGACAGCCGCCTGCGCACGACTCGGGCCATCGCCCGGCCGCCCACGCTCCTGACCAGGCGCGACTTCTGGAGGTTGGCGGGGAGGAGGTTCTCGGTGAGCAGCGACGAGGCCATGCGGTTGATGAAGTGGAAGGTCAGTGCCGTGCCGATGTGCTCGGGCCCGATCTCCGGCGTTCCGCGCCGTGACTTGGCCCAGGTCAGCAGCTCGGCATGCCGGGGATCGGCGGGCGTGCCGCCGGCGGCTATGGTCTCCGCCAGCCGGTGGTCGCCGGTCGCGTGCAGCAGCGTCGTGTGCGCGGCCACGCAGAACGGGCAGCGGTTGGCCATCGACACGCCCAGCGCCACGACCTCCTTGGCGGCTCTGGGCTCATCCCCTGCCAGCAGCGACTCGCGGAGCATTGCCCAGGTCGCGGCGAGCACCTCCGGGGAAGGCGACAGGGTCAGGAAGACGGCCATGCGAGCCATGCCGAAGTCCTCCGCGAGCTGCGCGTAGACCTCGGCGACCCGTCCGGTCGCCGACTGCTCCTCCACTGGGGTGACATAACGGAACTGGCCGGCCATTACCGGCCTCCATCTCGGATCATCTCCATAGCCGGACATCGTGCTCTTCTCCCGGCGCCAGGTCGTCGTGCCCGAGGAGACTCCTCACCTACCACCCTGGGCGCAGGATCGTGCGAAGTACTTCGCCGGGAGTAGTACCGAATTACGACCGGCCGCCGAGGACCGCGTCCAGGCAGAGGCTCTAATGTGCAGGGATGACCTCTCCGCGCGGCTGGCGGCCGCTCGCCCTGGACGGCGCGCTCGCCGCCGTCGTGGCCGCCATGGAAGCGGCCACCGTGCTGGTCACCCCGAAGGCGGGCGCCCTCGACCTCGCCGCCGTCCTGATCGGCTCGCTCTCCCTCGTCGCCTGGCGGCGGGCGCCCCTGGTGTCGCTGCTGCTCAGCACCGCCTGCATGCTCGTCTACTCGGTGCACGCCCAGCCGGGCCCGCCCGCCTCGTTCCCCGTGCTGCTGTCGGTCTTCGGGTCGGTACGGGCCGGCCACCGGCTCCTGCCCGCGCTGGCGAGCGCGGTGTTCCTGGGCACCAGCCTGGCGGGGAGCCTGGCCACCGCCGGCGAGCGGAACCCCCAGGACATCGTTACGGCAACGACGTTGCTGCTCGGCTGGTTCCTGGCCTCGGGCGTGACGGCGACGGTCGCCAGGCACCGGCAGGCGTACGTGGAGCAGGCCGAGCAGCGGGCCGCCGAGGCCGAGCGCACCCGCGAGGAGATGGCCCGCCGTCGCGCGGGCGAGGAGCGGCTCAGGATCGCCAGAGAGCTCCACGACTCGCTCACCCACAGCATCTCGATCATCAAGGTGCAGGCAGGGGTGGCCGTCCACCTGGCCCGCAAGCGCGGCGAGGAGGTTCCCGCCGCCCTGCAGGCCATCCAGGAGGCCAGCGGCGACGCGATGCGCGAACTGCGCGCCACGCTGGAGGTGCTGCGCGACGACTCCGACGACGGCGAACCGCAGGCCAGCGGCCTCGACCGGCTCGACGACCTGGTGGAGCGGGCGCGCTCGACCGGGCTGCCCGCCACAGTGACTATCTCGGGGGTACGCCGGGAGCTGCCGCCCGAGGTGGACCGGGCCGCGTACCGGATCGTGCAGGAGGCCCTCACCAACGTCTCCAGGCACGCAGGCGGGGCGGCGGCGTCGGTGCGCATCGACTACGGCGGCGACGAGCTGGTCGTGCAGGTGGACGACGACGGCCGGGCGAGCAGGGACGCGCCGCCCGTGCCCGGCGTGGGCCTGCTCGGCATGCGCGAGCGGGTCACGGCGCTCGGCGGCCGGCTGCGGGCCGAGCCCCGCCCGGAGGGCGGCTTCACCGTACGCGCGGAGCTTCCGCTCGGCGCAGAGCTTCCACTGGGGGAATTGACGTGATCCGCGTGCTGCTCGTGGATGACCAGGCACTCATCCGCGGCGGCTTCCGCGCGCTGCTGGAGGCCGAGGACGACTTCGAGGTCGTGGCCGAGGCCGCGAACGGCGAGCAGGCCATCGCACTCGCCCTCGAGCACCTGCCGGACGTGGCCCTCATCGACGTGCAGATGCCGGTGATGGACGGCATCGAGGCGACCAGGCGCATCGCGGCCGACGAGCGGCTGAGCGAGGTCCACGTGGTGATCCTCACCAACTACGGCCTCGACGAGTACGTCTTCAACGCGCTCAGGGCGGGCGCGGGCGGGTTCCTGGTCAAGGACACCGAGCCCGCCGACCTCCTGCAGGGCGTCAGGGTCGCCGCCCGGGGCGACGCGCTCCTGTCGCCCGCCATCACCCGCCGCCTGATCGGCGAGTACGTGGCCCGCCGCCCATCGCCGGAGCCGGAGGGCGTCGACGTGCTCACCAACCGCGAGCGCGAGGTGACCGCCCTGGTCGCCCGCGGCATGTCCAACGACGAGATCGCCGCGCACATGGTGATCAGTCCGACCACCGCGAAGACGCACGTCAGCAGGGCGATGACCAAGTTGGGGGCGCGTGACCGGGCGCAGCTGGTGGTCTTCGCGTACGAGTCGGGTCTGGTCACTCCGCGTCGGGCCTGAGGGCATGTGGTGGAATGAGGCGTGAGCATCATTTCGCGCGGTTTCCACGGGCGGCGCAGACCGGACAGCGACCGGCTGCCACCTGGGCAATACCTGGTCGACGACTTCCCTGTGCTGTCCGCCGGGCCGACACCGCGAGTGCCGCTCGACCGGTGGGAGTTCGCCATCGACACGGAGGCGGAGCAGACCCACCGGTGGTCGTGGGAGGAGTTCCTGGCGCTGCCCATGGAGACGCCCACGGTCGACATCCACTGCGTGACCAAGTGGTCGAAACTCGACACCACCTGGGAGGGCGTCTCGCTGGACGTGTTCTTCGAGGACGTCGAGACGACCGCTGAATACGCGCTGGTCTACTCGTACGGCGGCTACACCACCAACCTGCCGCTGGAGGACCTGCTCGACGGCAAGGCGTGGATCGTGCACAGCTTCGACGACGAGGACCTGGAGCCCCGGCACGGTGGCCCGGCGCGGCTGATCGTGCCGCACCTGTACTTCTGGAAGTCGGCCAAGTGGGTGCGCGGCATCCGCCTGCTGAACGACGACTGGCCCGGCTTCTGGGAGACGGCCGGCTACCACAACTACGGCGACCCATGGCGCGAACAGCGCTACGAGGGCGACTGAGGTGCCGCCGCGCCTGGCCTGGCGGGCCGCCGAGCTCGCCGGGATCGACAACGAGACCGCGACCGCTCGCACGCTGCGGTTCCGGGTGCCGGGCTGGCCGGGGCACCTGGCGGGGCAGCACGTGGACGTACGGCTGACGGCCGACGACGGCTACACCGCGCAGCGCAGCTACTCGCTGGCCGCGCCCGCCGACGGCGACCTCATCGAGCTGACCGTGGAGGCCTTTCCCGACGGGGAGGTCTCGCCGTACCTGACCGAGGTGATCGAGGTCGGCGACCAGGTCGAGGTCCGCGGCCCGGTGGGCGGCTGGTTCGTCTGGCGGCCGGAGAGCAAGGCACCCGTGCTGCTGGTCGGCGGCGGGTCCGGCATCGTGCCGCTGATGGCCATGATCAGGGCGCGCAGGCAGGCGGGCAGCCGGGTGCCGTTCCGCCTGGTCTACTCGCTGCGCGACCAGGACCGCCGTTACTACGCCGAGGAACTGCGCCGCCCCGACCCAGGGCTCGATGTCACGTACCTCTACACCAGGTCCGCCCCGCCCGAGACATCCCGCCCGGCGGCGCGGATCATGCTGGACGACCTGGCCGAGAGCGGCTGGCCCGCGACCTTCGAGCCCGACTGCTACGTGTGCGGGCCGACCGGGTTCGTGGAGGCGGCGGCCGATCTGCTGGTCGCGCTGGGGCACGCCCCCGAGCGCATCCGAACCGAACGTTTCGGCCCTACCGGGGGGAGCTGACATGACCGCGGAACATCTCGACGGCAACGCACTGGCCGGTCCGCTCGGCGAGATCTTCGCCGTGGACGTCACCGCCGCCACCGGCCGCTGCGCCGGCTGCGGCCTGACGGGCCCGGTCGCCTCGCTCCGCGTGTACGGCCCGGAGCCCGGCCTCGTGGCCCGCTGCCCCGGCTGTGACGAGGTGATCCTGAGGCTGGTACGCGGCCCCGGCACGGCCTGGCTGGACCTGCGCGGCACCGTGTCGCTACGCGTGGATCTGCCGGACTGACGGGGTTCCCTCCGCGCCGGAGTGCCCGGATGGGTACACTCGGGCACGTTCAACCGGCCGAGATCTGTACGGCGAGGCTCTTGGCCATGGGCGGCGGCCCTCGGCCCCGTCCCTCTGGAGTCACGTGAGCAGCGGGCTTGTCGACGCGCCGCCTACCGAGCCGAGCGCGCCACCACGGCGTCGCCGCCGCTGGCTGCGCTGGGTGATCGCGGTCACCGTGACCGTCGTCCTCCTGGTCGCGGGCGTCGCCGTGGGTGTGCTGGCGAAGCTGAACGGCAACGTCAAGCACATCGACGTCACCGAGGACGACCTCGGCGCCACCCGCCCGCCCAAGGTCGCGGGCACCGCCATGAACGTCCTGGTCGTCGGCTCCGACCAGCGCGACGGCAAGAACGCCAAGTACGGCCACCACATCGCGGGCGAGCGCACCGACACGATCATGCTGGTCCACGTGTCGTCCAAGCGCGACAACGCGATGGTCGTCAGCTTCCCGCGCGACTCGCTCGTACAACTGCCCGCCTGCCGCGCGACCGGCACCCTGCCGGGCCAGCGACCGCACCTCGGCATGATCAACGAGTCGTTCAACTCCGGCGGCATCGCCTGCACCTGGAAGACGATCGAGTCACTCACCCACATCCGCATCGACCACTTCGTGAAGGTCGACTTCACCGGGTTCAAGAGCATGGTGAACGCCGTCGGCGGCGTCGAGGTCTGCCTGCCCGAGCCGGTGAACGACAAGAAGGCCCTGCTGCGCCTGCCCGCCGGGCGGCAGACGCTCAACGGCGAGCAGGCGCTCGGCTACGTCCGCGCCCGCTACAGCATGGGCGACGGCTCGGACATCGGGCGCATCCAGCGGCAGCAGATGTTCATCGCGTCGATGGTCAAGAAGGCGATGAGCGGCGAGACGCTCACCGACCCGGCCAAGCTGCTCGGCATTCTGGACGCGGGCACCAAGGCGGTGACCACCGACCGCGGCCTGACCTTCGGCGTCATGAAGGACCTCGCGACCAGCCTCCAGGGCCTGAACGTCGGGCACATCCGCTTCATCACCACCCCGTGGCACTACTCGCTCACCCAGCCGGGCCGGGTCGAGTGGGTGCAGCCGCAGGCCGGGCGGCTGTTCCAGATCGTGGCCAAGGACGAGAGCGTCCAGGGCGTCAAGGGCGGCCAGGCCAAGGTGGGCCGTACGAAGATCCAGATCGAGCTGCGCAACGGCACCTGGCGCAGCGGCCTCGGCACCCAGGTGGCCGCCGCCCTGGAACAGCGCGGCTACCACATCACCAAGATCGGCGACTCGGCCCGCAAGCCGCAGCCCAAGACCACCATCCTGTACGCGCCCAACGGCGAGACCCGCGTGCCCACGCTCACCAACGACCTGCTCTCCGCCGTCACCCGGAAGGTCGCCGCGGCACGTACCAACCGGCTGGTGCTGGTGATCGGCGACGACTGGAAGGGCCTGAAGCCCCTGCGCGCCGACGACACGGAGGCCATCAAGGGCTTCGACGCCACCCACGACACCTGCGCCGCCTGACCCCGGGTCACAGGGCGTCGGAGAGGCCGCCGCCGTCTATGGCGGTGAAGCCGGCGTCTTCGATCAGCGGCAGCACCGCCTTCTTGGCCCCGTCGTCGTCGCCCCAGTAGGGCATGTCGGCCCGCGAGCCGCCGCGCTGCCCCGCCGTGCCGAGCTCCAGCAGCTCCCGTGGGTACTTGGTGTTGAACGTGCGCACCAGGCGCACTCCGGCGCCCAACACGTGCTGCTGGTACTGCGGGCTGGTCAGCCCGCCGGGGACCGCCAGCACCACGGACAGGCCGTCGCGCTCGGCGATCGGGTTGCTGGGATCGACGACGATCTTGCCGGTGAGCGCGCTCCCGAGCTCCGCCACCACGACCGGGAACGCCTCCCAGCCCACAGACATGATCACGACGTCGCCGAACCGCGTGGCCTCGAGAGGCGTGCCGCCCTGGGCGAGGCCGTCCGCGGCCAGCATGGCCGCCTCCACCCGGGCGGGGTCGGCGTCGCTGAACAGCACGTCGTGCCCGGCCATCGAGAGCAGGCGTCCGAGCGGCACGCCGAGCCTTCCAGCACCTAGGATTCCCACACGCATGCCTTGATCACCTCGAAACCGGGAACTGCCCAGAGGGGCTGGTGACATTCCTCCCCAGGTCAGGTGTTCGCCACGCGATGAGGAGTGAGCTATGCGAAGAGCACCGAGAGCACAACTGGCTGGGTACGAGATCCCGGCCGGATGGTACGCCGGACCGTACATCCCGCTCGTGCACCGCGACCCCGCCGCCTTCCCCGAGCCCGGGGAGTTTCGCCCGGAGCGCTTCCTTGACGGGCCCCAGAACAGGGCCTGGATGCCGTTCGGCGGCGGGCGGCGCTTCTGCGTCGGGGCGCAGCCGGCCCTGCTGGAGATGCGCGTCATCATCAGCGAAGTACTGCACCGCCTGGAGCTCACGGCGCCCGATCAGGCGCCGGAGGCCAGGCGGCTGAAGAACGTCACCCTCGCACCCGCGAAGCTGACCCGCGTCATTGCGCGCGCTCGGACTCCTGCTCGGACGCGGTAGGCGGGTAGATCTCCTCGTGGCGCGCGTCGGCGCCGAGCTCCTCGCGGAGCCTGTCGTAGTCGATATTGTGGTTGGTGTACTTCAGCTGGCGAGCGACCTTCGTCTGCTTCGCCTTGGCTCTTCCTCGGCCCATGGCTACTCCCTAGTCCCCGCTGTCATGCTATCCAACAACGTTACGACTTGAAGAATTATGCAACTGCGCTGGATTAGTCTGGGCTATATGCACGTGGAGGTCTACCAGGCCAAGGCCGACTTCTTCCGAACGCTCGGCCACCCCGCTCGCATCCGAGTGTTGGAGCTACTCCAGGAAGGGCCACTCCCCGTCAGGGATCTGCTGGCCCAGATCGACATCGAGCCCTCGAGCCTCTCCCAGCAGCTCGCCGTCCTGCGCAGGGCCGGGATCGTGAGCGCCATCCGCGAGGGCAGCACCGTTGTCTACACGCTGGCCACCCCCGAGCTGGCCGACCTGCTCGGAGCCGCCCGCCGAATCCTCACCGACATGCTCGCCGACCAGGGCGAACTGCTGGCGGAGCTGCGAGCCGAGGTCACTTGACGAGCGCCCGCCGCACATGCTTGGGATACCAGGCGGTGAAGACGGCGGGCAGGACGAACGTGAGCACCTTGATGGCGATGACCAGCGTCGTCGCATGGGGTGAGACGTGGAGGACGAGCGTCAGGGAGACCGCGGCGACGGTGAAGGCCGCCGCCCAGACCGTCGTGATGACCGCGTTGACCCGGTAGAACTGCGGGGTCTCCCAGACCTCCTTCGGCGTCATCGTGCGCGCGATGCCCAGCGTGAACGGCTTGCGGATGGCGAGCGAGCCCCACGCCGTGCCCGCCAGCCAGACGTTGACCAGAGCGGGACCGTACGGCGTGAGCGGCGAGTGCGGGTCCAGCAGCGACAGCACCGTGAGACAGGCGAAGAACAGCGCCGCGCTGGTCTCGATCACCATCTCGTCCCAGGCCTTGCCCGCCCGGCGGTCGACGAGGACGAGGACGAGAGCGATGACCAGGCCGGTGATGGCGCCCCAGCGCCACTCGTCGCTGGTGGCGATGACCGCGTAGACGATCCAGGGCAGGAAGCCGAGCAGGCCGCGCATGGTGGGGGTGTCCTTCCACATTCCATTAGTGACAGGTCGAAGGTAGAACTTCCTCTGTCGATATGTCAACATAGGAATATGAGCCTTCGACATGCCGTGCTGGGACTGCTCTCCGAGGGGCCCGCGAGCGGATACGACCTGATGAAGATGTTCGACATCTCGTTGTCGAACGTGTGGCCCGCCACGCAGAGCCAGCTCTACGCAGAGCTGGGCAAACTAGCCGATGCGGGTCTCGTGGACGTGTCGGCGGAGGGGCCACGCGGCCGCAAGGAGTACGCGATCACCGAGGACGGCCTGGCCGAGCTGCGCCACTGGATCACCGAGGTCGAGCCGGCCAGAGTCCTGCGCAGCGACATGCTGCTCCGCGTGTTCTTCCTGGCCCAGGTCTCGCCCGAGCAGGCCCGCGCGTACCTCCGCCACCAGGCCGAGCATGTCGGCAAGCAGCTTGAGCACCTGGAGGGCATCCGCGAGTTCCTCGAGAACCGCGAGGACAACCTCTCGGTGTACGGGCGGATGACCCTCGAATACGGCCTCCGCCTGGGCAAGGCGCAAGTGGAGTGGGCCGAATGGGCGGAAGGCCAGATCCGTTAGGCTCTGGCCCATGGTCTCCGAGCTGTTCGATCCCAAGGCGTGGCAGGCGGTCGAGGGATTCGACTTCACCGACATCACCTACCACCGGGCGGTCGACCAGGGCACGGTGCGGATCGCGTTCAACCGTCCCGAGGTGCGCAACGCGTTCCGCCCGCAGACCGTCGACGAGCTCTACCGCGCGCTCGACCACGCCCGGCAGACCACCGATGTGGGCTGCGTGCTGCTCACCGGCAACGGCCCCTCACCCAAGGACGGCGGCTGGGCGTTCTGCTCGGGCGGCGACCAGCGCATCCGGGGCAAGGACGGCTACCAGTACGCCGACGGCACACCGTCGACCGGTCGCCTGCACATCCTGGAGGTGCAGCGGCTCATCCGGTTCATGCCCAAGATCGTGATCTGCGTGGTGCCCGGCTGGGCCGCGGGCGGCGGCCACAGCCTGCACGTCGTGGCGGATCTCACATTGGCCAGCGCCGAGCACGCCCGCTTCAAGCAGACCGACGCCGACGTGGCCAGCTTCGACGGCGGTTTCGGCTCGGCCTATCTCGCCCGGCAGGTCGGTCAGAAGTTCGCCCGCGAGATCTTCTTCCTCGGCGAGACCTACACGGCGGCCGACGCGCACCGCATGGGCATGGTCAACGCCGTGGTCCCGCACGAGGAGCTGGAGCGGACCGCCCTGGACTGGGCCCGCAAGGTCAACGGCAAGTCGCCGACCGCGCAGCGGATGCTCAAGTTCGCCTTCAACGCGATCGACGACGGGCTGGTCGGGCAGCAGGTGTTCGCGGGAGAGGCGACGCGGCTGGCGTACATGACGGAGGAGGCGGCCGAGGGGCGCGACTCGTTCCTGGAGAAGCGCGAGCCCGACTGGTCGCCGTTCCCCTGGCATTTCTGACTGCTGGCTCCCCGGCCGTGTGGTGGCGGGGGCAGCGCTCGATCGCGTGCCGCACGTCGAGATCCCCCGCTTCCTCGTCGCCGTTCACAGGCGCGCGTTCCGAGGCTCAGCCGTGATGCGGCGATGCGGGGACCGGGGCATCCCGAGGCGCGAATAAGGAGAGGCCCTCGTCCGGCACTTGCGGGCAGACTGGGGACATGAGGATCAAGGTGCCGGCGGCGTTGACCGAGTCCCACGTGAAGTACGACGGGGAGGCCGGGCGCGCGTGGTCGGCCGGGCTGCCCGCGCTGGGCGAGCGATACCTGGAGGAGTGGGGGCTGCGGCTCGACGGGGAGCCCAGGCACGGCGTGGTGTCCCTCGTGCTGCCCGTCGTACGCCAAGACGGGACGAAGGCCGCGCTCAAGCTCCAGCCCGTCACCGATGAGAACGCCACCGAGGCGCCCGGACTGCGGACCTGGGCGGGCGACGGCTCCGTGCTCCTGCTCGACTCAGACCCCGAGACCGGCACCCTGCTGCTCGAGCGGCTGGAGGCGGACCGGTCGCTGTCGAGCGTGCCGGACGACATGGAGGCGCTGGGCATCCTCACCGAGCTGCTGGCGCGCCTGGTGGCCTATCCGGCGCCGGAGGGCATGCGCCGGTTGGGCGACATCGCGCAGGCCATGCTGGACGACGTGGACCAGGCGCTGAAGAGCCTGCCGCGGGAGCGGGACCGCCACTGGATGAAGTCGTGCGCGTCGGCGGTCGCCGAGCTCGTCTCCGAGCCCGGCGACCGGCTGCTGCACTGGGACCTGCACTACGACAACGTGCTGGCCGCCGACCGGGAGCCGTGGCTCAGCATCGACCCCAAGCCGCTGGCCGGCGACCCGTGCTTCGACCTGTGGCCCGCCCTGCACAACCGATGGGAGGACGTGGCCGGCGACGTGACACGGGGTGTGCTGCGCCGCTTCGACTTCATGGTGGACCGGCTCGGCCTCGACTCCCAGCGGGCGGCCGGATGGACGCTCGGCCGGATCCTGCAGAATGCCCTGTGGGACGTCGAGGACGGCGAGAGCGAGCTCAAGGAGATCGACCTCGCCATCGCCGAGGCCGTACGTCAGCGCATCTGAAGGACGATCTTCCCCTGGCCGTGGCCGGCCTCGATCTCCCTGTGCGCCTCCGCGGCGTCCTCCAGCCGGTACGTCCTGCGCACCGAGAACGTGAAGGCGCCCTCGGCGATCAGAGCGGCGTAGCGCCCGAGCCGCTCGGCGCTGCGTTCGCCCTGGACGACCCGGACGCCCAGCTCGGCCGCCTTGCCGTGCTCGACCAGCGTGACGATCCGGCCGCGGTCCTTGACCAGCTCGATCGAGACCTCCAGCGCGTGCCCACCGGCCCCGTCCAGCGCCGCGTCCACGCCGCCCGGGGCGAGCGCGCGTACCCGGTCCGCCAGTCCTTCGCCGTAGGCCACCGGGATGGCACCGAGGTCGCGCAGGTAGTCGTGGTTGACCTCGCGGGCGGTGCCGATCACGGTGGCGCCGCGCCGCCGGGCGATCTGCACCGCCGCCGTGCCCACGGACCCGGCCGCGCCGTGCACGAGCAGCGTCTCACCCTCCGCGAGGCCGAGCCCGTCGATCGCGAGCTCGGCGGTCTGCACACCCGAGGTCAGCCCGCCGGCCACCTCCCAGGGCACCCCCGCGGGCTTGGGCGCCACGTTCGTCCCCGGGACCACGATGTACTCGGCGTACGCGTTCAGCAGTGAGAACCCGAGCACCTCGTCCCCTGCCGACACCCCGGTGACCCCCTCACCCACCTGGTCGACCACGCCCGCGAACTCGTTGCCGGGAACGCGCGGGAAGGGGGCCGAGGACATGTACGGCGGCAGCCACCCCGCCCGTACGGCCGCGTCGAACGGCTGCACGCCGGCCGCCCGCACCCGTACCCGTACCTCTCCAGGACCCGCCTGCGGCGCGGGCAGCTCCATCACCTTCAGCACCTCTGGACCGCCCGGCTCGGCGAAGGCGGCCGCTCTCATCACTTCAGTCATGGGCGCCAGCCTGCAACCTCAACCGAAGTTGAGGTCAAGTGAGCAAATCACCAGACTCGTCGGGAACTTTCCGCTTTAGTCGCGCTTTATCTGTATATAGTCCGTCAGGACGTCAACGGGGGATCGGCTAACCGAGGCGGGATGACCGAGTTCTTAGACACCGTACTGAGCTTTCCGACTGTCATTTTCACTTTCCTTCTCGTGGTGGTCATCGGTTATTGGCTGACCGTGATCACCGGGCTGTTCGACCTGGAAGACGACGCCGCCTGGCTGGGCCTCGGGGGAGTCCCCGCCGGAATCGCGCTCTCGCTGTTGATCGCACTGGCCTGGCTGCTCTGCCTCATCGGCAGCGTGGTGGCGAGTGGCGGCCTGCTGATCGCCGTCCCTTTCGCCGCCCTGGGCGGAGCCTGGCTCGCCACCCGTGGCCTGCTGGTTCCGCTGCGCCGGCTGCTCCCTGAAGGGGATCGCCACTCGCGTGGCGACTTCGTCGGCCAGATGTGTGTGATCCGCACCGGCGCGGCCACCCCCGACTTCGGCCAGGCCGAGGTCACCGCCGCCGACGGCTCGTCCGCGGTCGTGCAGGTACGTACGACCGGCCAGGACCGGCTGGCCCGCGGCGACAACGCACTCATCTTCGAATACGACAAAGACGGCGAATTCTTCTGGGTCATGCCGTACGAAAGTGAGCACTGATGGACATCATCTCCACCGGCTTCGGCGTATTTCTCGCCGTCATCCTGGTCATCGTGATTGGCCTGCTCGTCGTCATAGGCCGCCTTTTCCGCAAGGTGGAGCAAGGTAAGGCGCTGATCGTCTCCAAGGTCAACAAGGTGGACGTCACGTTCACCGGCGCCGTGGTCCTGCCCGTCGTCCACAAGGCCGAGATCATGGACATCTCGGTCAAGACCATCGAGATCGAGCGGACCGGCCGCGAGGGCCTGATCTGCCGGGACAACATCAGGGCCGACATCAAGATCACGTTCTTCGTCCGCGTGAACAAGACCGCCGAGGACGTCATCAAGGTCGCCCAGGCCATCGGCACCGCCAGGGCCAGTGACGAGACGACGCTGCAGGAGCTGTTCAACGCGAAGTTCTCCGAGGCGCTCAAGACGGCCGGCAAGCAGCTCGACTTCGTGGACCTCTACACCAAGCGCGACGAGTTCAGGGACCAGATCGTCCGGCTCATCGGCACTGACCTGAACGGCTACAGCCTTGAGGACGCCGCCATCGACTACCTCGAGCAGACCTCGCTCATGCAGCTCGACAAGAGCAACATCCTCGACGCGCAGGGCATCCGCAAGATCACCGAGCTGACGGCGATCGAGCACGTGCGCACGAACGAGTTCCAGCGCAACGAGGAGAAGGAGATCACCCGCCAGAACGTGGACGCCCGCGAGGCCATCCTGGAACTGGAGCGCCGCCAGGCCGACGCCGAGCTGAAGCAGCGGCGGGAGATCGAGACCGTCAAGGCCCGCGAGGAGGCGGAGATCGCCCGCGTGCAGGCCGAGGAGCGGCTGCGCGCCCAGGGCGCGCACATGAAGACCGACGAGCAGCTCGGCGTGCAGAACGAGAACCGGGCCCGCGAGATCGCGGTCGCCGAGAAGAACCGTGAGCGCGTGATCGCCATCGAGTCCGAGCGCATCGAGAAGGACCGGGTGCTGGAGGTCATCGCCCGCGAGCGGGAGACCGAGCTGTCGCGCATCGCCAAGGACAAAGAGGTCGAGACCGAGAAGCGGTCCATCGCCGAGGTCATCCGCGAGCGCATCGCGGTCGACAAGACCGTGGCCGAGCAGGAGGAGAGCATCAAGCGGTTGCGCGTGGTCGAGGAGGCCGAGCGCACCCGCCAGCAGGTGATCATCGCCGCCGAGGCCGAGGCGCAGGAGAACCTGGTCAAGGACATCAAGGCGGCCGAGGCCGCGGAGGCCGCCTCCAAGTTCAAGGCGCGCGAGGAACTGGTGCTCGCCGAGGCCAGGCAGCAGGCCGCCGAGCTGGAGGCCCGGGCCAAGATCCGGCTGGCCGAGGGCGTCCAGGCCGAGTCGGCCGCGTCCGGGCTGGCGCAGGTGCAGGTCAGGGAGCGCGACGCCGAGGCCATCGAGAAGGTCGGCCGCGCGGAGGCGCTGGTGCTGAAGGAGAAGCTGGCCGCCGAGGCCGAGGGGGCCAAGGCCATGGCCCTGGTCGAGGGCGACCGGCTCAAGGCGCAGGCCGAGGGTGAGCAGGCGATGGCGCTGGCCGGGGCATCCGCGGTGGGCGAGAAGCTGAAGGCCGAGGCCGAGGGCCTCACGGCCAAGGCGGCCGCGATGGCGGCGCTGGACGAGGCCAGCAGGGGGCACGAGGAGTACCGCCTGCGCCTGGAGGCCGACAAGGAGATCAGGCTCAAGCACATCGACGTGTCGCGGCAGGTGGCGGAGTCGCAGGCGAGCGTGCTGGCCGCCGGGCTGGCCAAGGCGAACATCGACATCGTCGGCGGCGACACGATGTTCTTCGACAAGGTGGTCGGCTCCATCACCGCCGGGAAGGTGGTCGACGGCTTCGTGGACCACTCCGAGGTCGCCGGGGCTCTGGTCTCGCCGTACGTCAACGGCTCGGCGAGCCTGGCGGCCGACCTGGCGAGCGTGATCGGCGGCGTGCGTAGCGAGGACATCAAGAACCTGACCGTCTCCGCCCTGCTCATGCGGCTCATCCAGGACGGCGGCCCGCACGCGACGGCGCTCGGCGAGCTGCTGGAGACGGCCCGCAGGCTGGGCGTGGCCGACTCCCCGGTGGCGGCGCTCGCCGGGGTGAAGGCCTGACGTGAGCGAGCTGGAAGCGGGGACGTACGAGGTCCTCAGGAACCGGCTCCAGGCCCAGGCCAAGGCGCTGACGGCGGCGGCCGAGAGCCTCAACGGGGAGCGGCTGAAGGTGTTCGGCGGCGCGGAGCTGCGCCTGCTGGGCACCGAGCGGATCCGTACCGAGAACAACTGCGTCCCCAGGGACATCGTCTCCCTGGGCGACGTGATGCTCTTCGGCTACAACGTCTTCATCGGGCTCAAGCCGGAGACGGCGGTGGCGGACGTGTTCGCGGTGCACCGGTTCTCCAGGGACGGCGACGCGTTCAGGTTCGACGCCGACAAGCTGGAGACGCTGGACGATCCGGCGTTCAAGAAGGACTTCGCCGAGCTGTACCGGTACTACAAGGAGACCCGGCTGCAGCAGCTCAGGCGGGTCGAGGGCAAGCTGCTGGCCGTGTTCCAGACAGGTCCGGCGGACCTGCGGGTGCTGCGGTGGGCGGTCAGCAACGGCGGGGTCCCGAGCTATCTGGACAATCGGGGGGAGCGTGACCACGTCTTCCCCCCGTCCCACGACTTCGAGTGGACGCCGACCACGCGCGACGACCACATCCTCGGCCGGCACCCGCACATCTCGATCGAGGACGAGGTGTTCGTCGAGACGGTCGGCGGCGACCTCACCATCAAGATCGAGAACAACACGGAGACCGGCGCCGGCATCTACGCCGAGCCGGTCGCCGAGCCGCTGCAGAGCCTGGCGGACGCCGACGTCGAGTACGCCAGGGTGGGGCCGCTCATCCTCATGCGGATCAGGCCGTACAAGGAGACCGAGCGGCGCCACCTGGTCTTCAACACCCGCACCAAGGCCGTGATCAGGCTCGACGGCCTCGGCCAGGCCTGCCAGCGCCTTCCCGAGGACCAGGGGCTGATCTTCCCCGGCGGCTACTACCTGACGACCGGGGTCAGCAAGACGTTCGACACGGACGTGACGGACCTGGAGTTCGAGCGGGTGGTCCGCTCGCCCAACGGCGAGGACGTCCTGTACGTCTTCCACGCCAGGGGCGACGGGCGGTCGCTGCTGCTGCCGTACAACGTGATCAGGAAGGAGGTGGCCAACCCCATCGTCTGCCACGGCTACTCGCTGTTCGACGACGGCACGATGGTGGTCTTCCGCGCGACCTCCGACGAGCCGACCCGGGTCCACCCGATGCAGGTCTGGCAGACGCCGTACGTCTCCGACACGTACGCCGCCGCCCAGCCCGCCGGGACGGGGCCGCTGGAGCGCATCGGCAACGCGGAGCTGGTGCGCGGCATCTCCGACTGTCTGTCCGTGTCCCGGATGATCGAGGAGATGGCGCCGTCCGCGGGGACGTTCGAAGGGCTGATCGCCGCCTGCACGCGGGCGTTCGACTCCTACCACTGGCTCGAGGAGCACGGCCTGCGCGGCCCGCTCGCCGACGTGCGGGCCACGGCCGAGCAGGTGCTGGACGAGTACGAGAACGTCGAGCAGTTCACCCGCCAGGCCGCTGAGGCGCTCGCCACGGCCTCCGAGGAGACCACCCATCTGGTACGCCAGGCGCGAGCCGACAGTCCGGTCACCGCGGACGCCTGGGTCGCCATGCTGGCCACGCTGCGCCGGGCCCAGGGCCGCCTTGTGACGTTGCGCGAGACCCGCTACATCGACCTGGCCGCCCTGGACTCGCTGTCTTCCTCCGTGGCGGAGGAGCTCGCGTCGGCCGGCAAGCGGGCGGTCGCGTTCATGCAGGGCGCGGACGCGTTCACCGCCTATCACGCGGCCGTCGAGGAGCTCGCCGCCTCCGCCTCCGCAATCGCGACGGTCGCGGAGGCCGCCCCTGTGGCGGACCGGCTGGCGGCGCAGGCGGAGGGGCTGGAGGTGGTGACGGAGGTCGTCGGCTCCCTGGACATCGCCGACGCCACCGTACGCACGTCCATCCTGGGCCGGATCGCCGAGGTCCTCGGCGGGGTGAACCGGGCCAGGGCCATCCTGGACGGGCGCCGGCGCGAGCTGCTCGGCACAGAGGGCCGGGCCGCGTTCGCCGCCGAGTTCGCGCTGCTCGGCCAGGCCATCACGGGCGCGCTGGCCATGGCGGACACCCCTGCCGAATGCGATGAGCAGCTCGGGCGCCTGATGCTGCAGCTGGAGACCCTGGAGTCGCGCTTCGGCGAGTTCGACGACTTCGCGGCACAGCTGTCGGCCAAGCGGGACGACGTCTATGAGGCGTTCTCGGCCCGCAAGCAGTCCCAGCTCGACGCCCTGGCCCGGCGCGCGGACCGCGTCTTCGCCTCGGCCGAGCGCATCCTGGGCAGCATCACGCGCCGCCTCGGCGCCCTGGGCTCCCTGGACGAGGTCAACACGTACTTCGCCACCGACCCGATGGTGGCCAAGGTCCGCTCGGCCGCCGCGGAGCTGCGTTCGCTCGGGGACGCCGTTCGGGCCGAGGAGCTGGACGGGCGCGTCAAGTCCGCCCAGCAGGAGGCTTTACGGGCCCTGCGGGACCGGCTCGACCTCTTCTCTGACGGCGGCGAGACTCTCCGGCTCGGCCACCACCGCTTCGCGGTCAACACCCAGCCCATCGATCTGACGCTTGTGCCGCACGACAAGTCCATGCACTTCGCGATCACGGGAACGGACTACCGCTCCCCTGTGCCCGCCTCCTTCGCCGACACCCGGCCCTTCTGGGACCAGCTGCTGGTGTCGGAGACGCCTGAGGTGTACCGGGCCGAGCACCTGGCGGCCTCGCTCCTGGACTCCCTGGCTCCCGGGGCTGCTCTCGAGGACGTGGTGCGGCAGGCCTTGGAGTCCCGCTACGACGAGGGATACGAGCGGGGCGTCCATGACCACGATGCCCTAGCCATCCTGGACGTTCTGGTGCGGCTGCGGTCGGGGGCGGGGCTGCTGCGGTATCCGGCCGAGGTGCGGGCGGCGGCTCAGCTGTTCTGGATCTTTGGGTTGGACGACGTTTCACGTAAAACATTCACCACGCGGGCCGTGTCGCTGGTCCGCGCCCGCGCCGTCTTCGGGCCCACCCCGGCCTTGGACTCGCTGGCCGCTGAGCTGGGGACGTTGATCGCCCGCTTCATGGCGGGCCTCCGCACGGGGGCGGCGGCACTCGGCGCAACGGGTGCGGCGGCCGGCGCAGCGGAGACGGCACCGAGCACAGGGGCGGGGCTCGCGGGCGAGTATCTCGTCGAGGAGCTGGGCAGCAGCAGCCCGATCGGGTTCGTGACGAGCAAGGCGGCCCGCGACCTCCTCGACGGGTTCAGGAAAACCCTGGGCCCGGCCAAGGTGCGGGAATTCGAGGAGGAGCTCAGGAACGTGCCGCTCCCCGAGCGGCTGCAGCTGGCCCACGCCTGGATGGCCGCCTACCACCAGGGCCCCGAGGTGGCGGAGGCCATTGCCGTACAGCTGTGCGACGTCCCCCGCCACGACTCCAGCGCCACCACTCAGGAGATCGTGGACGGCCTCCTCGGCAGCCACCCCCGCGTCAAGGACCGCAAGCTAGAGATCAGGCTGGACGAGATCCTCAGCAGGACACGCCGGTTCAGGCAGGAGCGGGTCCCGGCGTACCGGGCCTACCAGCGGCGCAGGAGCGAGCTGGTCGAGGCGGAACGGCGCCGCCTGCGCCTGGACGAGTACAAGCCCAAGGTCATGAGCGCCTTCGTCCGCAACCGCCTCCTCGACGAGGTGTACCTGCCGCTGATCGGCGACAACCTGGCCAAACAGCTCGGCGCGGCGGGCGCGGGCAAGCGTACCGACCAGATGGGCCTCCTCCTGCTCATCTCGCCGCCCGGCTACGGCAAGACGACGCTCATGGAGTACGTCGCCAGCCGCCTCGGCCTGATGTTCGTCAAGGTGAACGGCCCGGCCCTGGGCCACGAGGTGACCTCGCTGGACCCTGCGGACGCGCCCGACGCGACGGCCAGGCAGGAAGTGGAGAAGATCTCGTTCGCCCTGGAGACGGGCAGCAACACGCTGCTCTACCTCGACGACATCCAGCACACCTCGCCGGAGCTGCTGCAGAAGTTCATCTCCCTCTGCGACGCCCAGCGCCGCATCGAAGGGGTCTGGAACGGCCGCACGCGCACCTACGACCTGCGCGGGAAACGGTTCGCCGTGTGCATGGCGGGCAACCCGTACACCGAGTCCGGCCGGCGCTTCCGCATCCCCGACATGCTGGCCAACCGCGCCGACGTGTGGAACCTGGGCGACGTCCTGTCGGGCAAGGACGACCTGTTCGCGCTGAGCTACATCGACAACGCCCTCACCTCGAACCCCGTGCTCGCGCCGCTGTCCGGCCGCGACCGCGCGGACGTCGAGCTCCTCGTACGGCTCGCCAGGGGCGACACCACCGTCAGGCCCGACCAGCTCCGGCACCCGTACACCAAGCCGGAACTGGACCAGATCCTCAGCGTGCTGGCCAAGCTGGTGCGCGTCCAGGAGGTCGTGCTGGCCAACAACCAGGCCTACATCGCCTCGGCCGCCCAGTCCGACGCCGCCCGCACCGAGCCCCCGTACCGGCTGCAGGGCTCGTACCGGAACATGAACAAGCTGGCGGAGCGCATCGTCCCCGCCATGAACGACGCCGAGCTGGACGCGGTGATCGACGACCACTACCTGGGCGAGGCCCAGACCCTGACCACGGACGCCGAGGCCAACCTGCTCAAGCTGGCCGAGCTCCGCGACCGCCTCACCCCGGCCCAGGCCGAACGCTGGGCGGAGATCAAGACGGCGTTCCTCAAGGCCAGGGCGCTCGGCGGGGCCGGCGACGACCCGATGACCCGGGCCGTGGGCGCGATCGGGTTGCTGGCCGACCGGGTGAGCGAGGTCGGCACGGCCATCCGGGAGACCGACCGCTGAACGTCAATCGCCTGAGTGCGCCACCAAGCGTGCCTGCGACACCGCCCCCGCACTGGCGGGGACCAGGGGCAACCGCACGTCCGGGGTCGGGATCAGGCCCTCGGCGTGCAGCAACCCCTTGATCACGGTGGGGTTGGGCTCGGCGAAGAGCGCCGCCGAGAGTCGGGCCAGCCGGTGCCCGAGCGCCCTGGCCCGGGCCGCGTCGCCGGCGTGCCAGGCGTCCGCCAGCTCGACGAAGCTCCCGGTCTCCAGATGCGCGGAGGCGAGGATCCCGCCCGTGGCCCCCAGCGCGAGCAGCGGCGAGACGAACGCGTCGTCACCCGCCACCACCTCGAACCCCTCGGGCAGGTCGCCCAGCAGGTCCACCGCATCCTGGTCGATCCCGCCCGCCGCGTACTTCACGCCCGCGATCATCGGATGGGCGCCGAGGTGCCGGAGGGTCGCGGCGCGGACCGCCTGCCCCGTCCGGTACGGGATGTGGTAGATCACCAGCGGCACGGGCGTCTCCTCCGCCAGCGCCTCGAAGTGCGCGATCACGCCGCGCTCGCCGGGCCGCAGGAAGTACGGCACCGTCACCAGTGCGGCACGGACCCCCTCGGGCAGGCCACGCAGGGCCCGAGCCGTCGAACGCGTGTCGTTGCCCGTCACTCCCACCGTGAGCAGCGCCTGCCGCTCCGCGCAGACCCGCGCGCAGGTCTCGATCACCCTTGCCCGCTCGTCGGGGTCGAGCGCGGCCACCTCGCCCGTCGTGCCCAGCGCGACCAGCCCGGCGGCGCCCTGGTCGAGCATGTGGGAGGCGAGCTTCTCGATCGCGTCCACGGCCACCTCTCCCGACGAGGTGAACGGGGTGACCAGCGGTACGTGGATTCCTCTCAGCATGCTTCGAGCCTGCCTCGCATCGATACGTTAGGTCCAGCGCGGATTTCTTCGCTTTAGCTTAAGCTTGACTTATGCTCGACCCGCGCAAGCTCCACCTTCTCCGCGAACTCGCCAGGCGCGGCACGATCGCCGCCGTCGCGGAGGCTGTCACGTTCACGCCTTCGGCCGTCTCGCAGCAGCTCAGCGCCCTGGAGCGGGAGGCGGGCGTGCCGCTGCTCGAGCGTACGGGCCGTACCGTGACGTTGACGCCCGCGGGCCGGCTCCTGGTCGAGCACGCGCACGCCGTGCTGGAGCAGCTCGAACGCGCGTCGGCTGCGCTCGCCGCCGCGCGCGGCGGGCCCTCGGGGCCGCTGCGGATCGGGGCGTTCCCGACGGCGGCCCGCGTGCTCCTGCCCCCGGCCCTCGCCGACCTGACCGGGGCGCATCCCGGCCTGGTGCCGATGGTCTCCGAGATCGACCCCGCCGACGTCTCGGCCGCGCTGCGAGCCGGGGAGCTGGACGTGGCGCTCGTGCACGAGTACGACTTCGTGCCGCCGGTGACCGACGCGTCCATCGAGACGGAGCCGCTGTTCAGCGAGCCGATGTACCTCACCGACCGGCCCTCGGTCGCCGACGCCCGCGCCGACTCGTGGATCACCGACAGGCCGGGGACCCTGTGCCACACGATGGCGATCAGAGCGTGCCAGGCGGCCGGGTTCGAGCCGCTCGTACGGCACCACATCGACGACTTCGACACCGTGCTCGCCTTCGTCGCGGCCGGTCAGGGGGTCGCGCTCGTACCCCATCTGGCGGCGATCGACCCGCCCGAGGGGGTGACGCTCACCCGCCTGCCGTTGAGCCGCCGCACGCTGGCGGCGTTCAGGAGGGGGAACGGCGAGCACCCCGCGATCAGGGCGGCCGTCGCTGCCTTCCACAAGGCGATCACCCACCTCCCCCTCTGACCCCGAGCAGCCCGTTGACCAGGTCGGCGAAGGCGGCGGCCAGCCGCTCCTGCTCCCCCGCCCGCAACTGGCTCGCGATCGGCTCCATGTGCAGGGTGCCGAGCAGCATGTGAGCGATCTGCTCGGCGTCCACGTCGGGCCGCCCCTCGGCGATCAGCCCGGACACGTGCCGGTGCCAGGCCAGGTAGATCGGGTTGGCCTCCCTGGGCTGCTCGCCGTGGCTCTTCCTGGTGACCATGGCGTGCTCGATGGCGCTCATCAGGTTTCCGTTGCGTGCCGCCAGCTCCGCCACCCCCGCGAAGAACGCGACCAGCCGCTCGGCCGGGTCCGCGCCCGGGCCCAGCGGCGGCGGCCCCTCGGTGAAGGCCTGCTCGAACTCGCGTGCCCGCTCGCTCATCAGCTCGAGCATGAGCCCCGTACGGCTCCCGAACCGGTGGAAGACCGTCCCCTTGCCCACGCCGGCGGCGGCCGCGACGCGCTCGACGGAGACCTGCTCGGGCGGGTGCCGCCGCAGCAGCTCCTCGGCCGCCCGCAGGATCGCCTGCCTGTTGCGCGCGGCGTCGGCCCGCTCTCGACGTTCCATCCGGTCATTCTTTCCCATGGACAAACTTGACCAGTGGTCCATATATTAACTGGACCAACGGTTCAGTTTAAGGAGTCCCAGCATGCGCGCGATCGTCCTGTCCGAGAAGGGCGGCCCGGATCGGCTCGAAGTGACCGACCTGCCACGCCCGAGTCCCGGTGAGGGCCAGGTCCTCATCCGCACGCAGGCCATCGGCGTCAGCTACGCCGAGACGCAGATCCGGGCGGGCACGCTGCCGTTCCCGCTGCCGCTACCCGCCGTGATCGGCGCGGAGGCGGCCGGCGAGGTGGTCGAGGTGGGAGAGGGGGTGGATGCGAAGCTGCTCGGGAGCACGCTCGTGGGAGTGACCGGCGGGCTCGGGTCGTACGCCGAGTACGCGCTGCTCCCCGCCGCCATGACGTGTCCCCTGCCGGACGGCGTGACCCCGGTGGACGCGCTGGCCGCGGCGGCACCCGGCGCGATAGCCCTCGCCCTGCTGCACAAGGCGCGCCTCGATGGCGGGGAGAGCGTGCTCGTGGAGGCAGGCAGCAGTTCGGTGGGGACCTACCTGGTGCGGCACGCGAAGGAGTTCGGGGCCGGACGGGTGATCGCCACCGCGGGCTCGGCCGCCAAGCGGGACCGGGCCGCTCGCCTGGGCGCGGATCTCGTGATCGACCATAGCTCGCCCGACTGGCCCGGCGAGCTGCCGGATGTGGACGTGGTCTTCGAGTCCGTCGGCGGCACGGTGGCCAGGCAGGTGCTCGACCACCTCACTCCCGGCACCGGCCGAATGCTGTACTACGGGATGCTGAGCGGGGAACCCGCCGCCATCACGGCCGCCGACCTGATGGAACGCGGGGTGACGGTGACCGGCTGCAGCGGCCCCGGGTGGGCCGGGGAGGTGTTCGCCACGCACCTCCCGGCGATCCTCGACCGGCTCACCGACGGGAGGAGCCGGGCCTATGTCGACCGTACGCTGCGACTGGAGGAGGCGGCGGAGGCCCACCGCCTCCTGGAGAGCCGCGCGATCACGGGCCGGATCCTGCTCGTCCCCTGAGCGTCAGGCGTCCAGAACCGCTTCGAGCACCGCCACGGCACTGGTCTGGCCCTGGTCGTACTCTCCGGCCGTCACCGCCACGACCAGCTCGTCCTCCGGCTGGACGACCAGGCGCTGCCCGCCGTTCCCGATGCCGCCGGTCCAGCGGCGCTCCCCGGTGCCCATGTACCACTGGTAGCCGTACTCGAACCCCTGGTCGATCAGCACCCGAGGCCGCAGCATCTCCTGGAGCCACTCACTTGGCACGATGTCCCGGCCGCCGTCGAGCACCAGTTGCCCGATGGCGGCCAGGTCCGCCGGCCGCAGCCGCAGCCCGGCCGCCGCGCTCACCGTCCCGTGCTCGCCCCTGGACCACTCGAAGGTGTTCACCCCGAGGGGCTCGAAGAGCGCGGTCGCGGCGTACTCCTCGAGCGGTTTCCCCGCCCCGCGCGCGATGATCCCGCCGATCAGAGCGGCCGCCCCACCGCAGTAGAGCCACCGCTTCCCCGCCTCCTCGATGACCGGCCGTTCCAGCACGTACCGGTACCGGTCAGGTGCCAGCTCCATCGCGATCTCGCTGTTGGCCGGGCTGGTGTAGGGGGCGTCCTCGTTCCATTCGAGCCCGAGCGTCATGGTCAGCGCGTGCTCGATGGTGAGATGCGCCCGCGCGGGATCCGCCACCAGGTCCTGATATTCCGGAAATTGGGCCACCAGTCCCGCCCTCGGCTCCGGCACCAGCCCTTCGCCCAGCGCGATGCCGTACAGCAGCCCCACCACGCTCTTGGACACGGACCTGAGGTCGTGCAACGTGTCCCGGTCGAACTCGACGTGCCCCAGCGAATCGCCCAGCCGGTGGTCCGGCCCGGAGCCGTACCGCTCGAGGACGACCTCCCCGCTCCGCAGCACCACGAGGCCGTGGAAGTACGGCGCCTTGCCCGCGCGCAGGACCTCGTCGACCCGTTCGGCCATTGTCATGATGTTCCTCCTGAAGTCGGTCGGTACATCCCGGGATACCGCCTCACACGATGTCAGGCTCAACCACGGAGCTCGTCCAGCGCGCGCTCCCACGGAAAGGGCTCGGCCACGGCGTCGGGCTCGTCCGAGGCGAACTGCCCCGGGCCCAGCACGACACGGACGCCCTCGCCGCGCAGCAGGTCGATGCTGCGCAGGAAGGGGCGGCGCTCGGCCAGGGCGTTGTTGACGAAGGGGAGCACGACGACGGGGATGCCGAGCCCGGGCGCCTCGGCCAGCAGGCCCAGGGCATAGGTGTCCGCGATGCCCTGGGCGAACTTGTTGACCGTGTTGTAGGTGGCGGGCGCGACCACGATCGCCCCGGCTCGGGGCGGTTTGGGCTCGTACGGCTTGCGGTACTGGCTGCGGACCGGCCGGCCGGCCTGCCGTTCCAGCGCGGGCACGTCGATGAAGTCCAGGGCGGACGGGGTGGCGACGACCTGGACGATCCAGCCCTGTTCCTGCGCCATGGCGACGAGCCGGCCGACGTCGGAAGCCGGTCCGGCGGCGCACACGATGACGTAGAGCTCCTTGCTAGATGGTCGGGTCACGCGAGGACTCCCTGCGGTGCGGCGTATGGTGACCCTCTCATGCGGGTCAGCCAGGCGGGCGGCCAGGGCGGCGCGATCCGAGGCCCGCGTCCCTCGCCCGGGCCACGGCGGCGGCGCGGTCGCCGACGCCGAGCTTGGCGAAGACGTTCGACACGTGATTGCGCACGGTCTTCTCGCTCAGGCACAGCCGCTCGGCGATCGCCGGGTTGGTCAGCCCCGCCGCGATCAGGTCGAGCACCTCCAGCTCGCGGTCGGTCAGCTCGGGCAGCGGGCGGGGCTCGACGCGCGGATCCGACAGCGCGGCGAGGACCCGGTCGCCCGCCCCGCGGTCGAAGACGACGTGCCCGGCCGCCACCGCCGCCAGCGACCTGGCGATCTCGGCGGGCGTGGCCTCCTTGAGCAGGTAGCCCCGCACGCCCGCCCGGATCGCCTCCAGGATCGTCGCGTCGTCCGACAACATCGTCAGCGCCGGCACCGCCACGCCCGGACAGCGGGAGCGGATCTCGCGGGTCGCCTCGATCCCGCTCATGCCGGGCAGGTGCAGGTCCATCAGGACGATGTCCGGCGACGTGGCGGCCACCAGTTCCACCGCCTCCTCTCCGGAGGCCGCGTGCCCGGCGACCTCGACGCCGTCCAGGTCGCCCAGCAACCCGATCAGCCCCTCGGCGAACATCGGATGCTCTTCCACCACGACGACCCTGGTCATGTGGCCTCCTTCAGCGGCAGCCTGACGAGGATGTTCGTGCCGCTCCGCGTCGTGGACAGGTCGAACGTGCCGCCCAGTTCGGTGGCGCGGCGGCGCATGGAACGCAGGCTCACGCTGTCCCGGCGTCATGGGCCCACATGTCCCAATTCATGGGTGACTTCTCACCCCGGCACCGCCGCATGGGTCAGCGCTGAGAGCGCCCTCAGGGTCTCTCAGGCCCGGCTCAGCGAGCTCCGAGCAGGCTGGGAGGTATGGATCAACTGCTGAGCAGCCCTGCCATCGTCCAAGGTCTGCGAAAGGTCGAAGCCAGGATCCGCCGCCTGAGCGGGTCGTCCGCGCTGCCGGCGATCAGCGCCGGTGCCGGGCGGATCGTGGCGGCCGGTGGCAAGCGGCTGAGGCCCGCCCTGACGCTCGCCACCTCCTTGGCCCTCGGCAAGACGCCCGACCGGCGGGTGATCACGGCGGCCGCGTGCGTCGAGCTCATCCACGCCGGGTCGCTCGTGCACGACGACCTCATGGACCGCGCCACCGAGCGCCGCGGAGCCAGGACGCTCAACGCCGAGCTGGGCGACGGCAAGGCGCTGGTGATTGGGGACTTCATGCTGGCCAGGGCAGGGCTGGCGGCGATCACCGCGGTGTCCAGGCCGGTCGCCGAGGTGCTGGCGGCCACCGTGGTCGAGCTGGCCGAAGGGCAGTATCTCGAGACGACCGACCTGTTCGATCCCGCCCGTACCCGGGAAAGTGCCATCAGGTCCATCACCGGCAAGACGGCCGCGCTGTTCAGGGCCGGGTGCCTGGTGGCGGCCGTGTGCGCGCACGCCTCCCCCGAGGACAGGGCACGGATGGCGGCGTACGGCGAGAGGTTCGGGCTGGTCTTCCAGATCCTCGACGACCTGCTCGACCTGACCGCGCCGGCCGAGCGGCTCGGCAAGCCCGCCGGGAACGATCTACGGCAGGGCGTCTACAGCCTCCCGCTGCTCCTCTCCGGCACGGACCTCGGCGATCTACTGGGCAGGCCCATGTCGGACGAGGAGGTCGAGGAGGCGCTGCGCAGGCTGCGGGCGAGCCGGATGGTGGACGACACGATCGAGTACTGCCGGGGCCTGGCCTCCGACGCGCTGGCCGCCCTGCCCGTGATCCACGACCAGGAGATGGCGGGCATCCTGTACGGCCTCCCCACCGCGTACATCGATCACGTGGCCCGCATCTCGCTCATCACGCCACGGTGAGAGGCGTCGCGATGGCCTCCAGGCCCTTGCGCTCGGCCTTGACCCCGAACAGCAGCTCCACCAGCCCCGCCGCGATCATCACGATGCCGCCGATGGAGAAGGCGAGCGCCGTGTCCCCGGGCACCCCGGTCTCCACCAGCGAGGCGAAGACGAGCGGCCCGGCGATGCCGCCGGCGGCCGTGCCGATCGCGAAGAAGAACGCGATGGCCAGGGCCCTGGTCTCCATGGGGAAGATCTCGCTGACGGTCAGGTACGCCGAACTGGCCCCCGCCGAGGCCACGAAGAGCACCACGGACCAGCACGCGGTCAGCGTGACGGCGGTCAGCACGCCCTGGTTGAACAGCCAGGCGGTGCCCAGCAGGAGCACCCCGGACCCGATGTACGTGGCCGAGATCATCGGGATCCTGCCCACGGTGTCGAAGAGGTGGCCGAGCAGCAGCGGGCCGAGGAAGTTCCCGACCGCGATCACGGCGAAGTAGTAGCCCGTGTGCGTGTCGATCTTGTAGAAGGTGGACAGGATATGCGCGTAGCCGAAGGTGATCGCGTTGTAGAGGAACGCCTGCCCGATGAAGAGTGACAGGCCCAGGATCGTACGTGTGGGGTAGAGCGCGACCATGGTGTGCGCGATCCGGATGAATCCGATGGACTTGCGCTGGCGCACGGTGATCGACTCCGACGGCTCCGGCAGGTCGACACCGATCTGCCGCTCGATGTCGCCGACGATCTCCTCGGCCTCCTTCTCCTTGCCGTGGATGAACAGCCAGCGCGGGCTCTCCGGCACGTTCCGCCGTACCAGCAGGATCGCCAGGCCCAGCACCACGCCCAGGCCGAACGCGACACGCCAGCCGATGTTCACCGGCAGGTCGTTCAGCAGCGGCACGGTCAGCAGCGCGCCGCCGGCGGCGCCGAGCCAGTAGCTGCCGTTGATGATGATGTCGATGCGCCCCCGGTGGTGGCTCGGGATGAGCTCGTCGATGGCGGAGTTGATGGCCGCGTACTCGCCGCCGATCCCGAACCCCGTCATGAACCTGAACAGGAAGAACCACCACGCCTGAAAGGAGAACGCAGTCATCAGGGTCGCCAGCAGGTAGACGACCAGCGTGATGAGGAAGAGCTTCTTCCTGCCGAACCTGTCGGTCAGCCAGCCGAAGAACAGCGCCCCCGAGCAGGCTCCCGCGACATAGAGCGCGGCGGCCAGGCCCGCGACCTGCGCCTGAGTGATGTCCAGGCCGCTTCCCGGCTTGGCGAGCTGTCCGGAGAGGTTGCCGACGATGGTGACCTCGAGCCCGTCGAGTATCCAGACGGTGCCGAGCCCTACGACGATCATCCAGTGCCAGCGGGACCAGGGGAGCCGATCGAGGCGCGCGGGCACTTTGGTGGTTACGGTGCCGGTTTCCACGTCGCTCATAAGCTCTTGTGGCTACCCGCGTTCTCGCTAGGTAGGCTTCCTGGCTTCCAGGATGCCGGTGTTGAACCACGGTCCGCCGTACCAGAACCGCCAGCCCGCGTCGCGACGCCGCACGTCGACCACGCCGAGCGAGCGCAGCGTGTCCTCGTACGCGACCGTGTGCTGGAAGTCGGCGAGCAGCATCAGCCCGCCGGGCCGCAGCACCCGATGCGCCTCGCGCACGGCCTGCGCGCGCCCCTCGGCGTCGGGGATGTTGTGGACGGCCAGGCTCGACACGATCGCGTCGAACGCGCCGTCGCCGAACGGCAGGTCGCGCATGTCGCCGGTCACCAGCTCGACCCGGTCGGAGACGCCCTCGGCCTCGGCGTTAGCCCTGGTCGTCGACTCGTCGTTGCCTGACTGGTCCTTCGAGCGCCACAGGTCGATGCCCGTCGCGCTGCCGTGCTCGAGCCGTTCCGCCGCCATCAGCAGCACCGCCCCACGGCCGCAGCCCAGGTCGAGCAGCCGCTCGTCGCCCTTCAGCAACTGAAGTTCCTCGGCCCAGACCACGAACTTGCCGCGGCGCGTCGTGTAGAGGTAGCTGGCCGCACTGGCCAGCGTGTAGAGCCCGCCGAACAGGAACGCGATCCCGGCCGGAGGGATGTCCAGCAGGAAGGAGATCACCGCCAGGGCCAGCAGCCCGATCGCGCCCAAGAACAGACCGGCCAGCGCCCAGGGTGCGTCGAATCCATAACTACCGTGTCGCTTGCGCACATTCACGTTATATCTCAAGGTGGTCTTGACGTGGAATTGACCGAACCCTTCTCCTTCCTACCGTCTATCCCGCACAGCTCATTACTACGGTGACGTGGATGAGCACACGATGGGGGTTTGACCAGGCATGACAGTGAACCGGCGGGGATTCGGCCTAGGCGCGAGCATGGCACTCACGTTCGCCTCGGCTCTGCTGTGGGGTGTAGCGCATCTCGCGGCCGAACGCCGCAAGACTGGCCTGGCGCTCATGTTCGGGCATGTCGCGATGCTCGCCGGCGTCCTCACCCTGTTCACCGCCTACAGCGCCAACCTGCTGTCGCTGGCGGTGCAGCCCCACTGGCTCGTCTGGCTCACCGTGGCGCTGGTGATGATCGCGCTCGCCTGGACCGGCGTGATCGTCTGGTCATTCGTCCTGGTACGTCCGCCGAGCGCGGACACCGTGGGCCGCTTCCTGACCACGACGCTGACCGTCGCCCTGTGCGCGCTAGTCCTGACCCCGACCGTGTACGCCGCCAGGCTCGCGTACCTGTCACGAGACGTCGTGAACACCCTGTTCTCCACCGCCAGCAGCACGCCCGTCATGGCCCAGGACCCGTGGAACGGCGCCAGCCGGGTCAACTTCCTGCTCCTGGGCGGGGACGCAGCGCCGGGACGGCCCGGTGTGCGTACCGACAGCATGACCGTGGCCAGCGTGGACACCGAGACCGGCGCCACCGTCCTGTTCGGCCTGCCGCGCAACCTCCAGAACGTCCACTTCTCCGACGGCCCGGCCAGGGCGCGCTTCCCCTACGGCTTCACCGGCGACGGCCCCAGCACCCCCGGGCTGCTCAACGAGATCTACCAGTTCGCCGAGGACAATCCAGACATGGTGCCGGGCGTGGCGAAGGGCAAGCGCGGCGCGACCCTGCTCAAGCAGACGATCAGCGACATCCTCGGCATCGACGTGAACTACTACGCCCTCGTGGACATGAAGGGATTCGCCGAGATCATCGACGCCATGGGAGGCGTGAAGGTCACCATCAAGGAGCCCATCGTGTACGGCCGCTGGCGCGAGGGCCTGCTGCCGACCGGCACCCGCAGGTTGTCCGGCCAGGAGGCCCTCTGGTACGGCCGCTCGCGTACCGACAGCGACGACTACGTCCGCATGGGACGCCAGAAGTGCCTGCTCAACGCGGTCGCCAAACAGGCCGACGCGCTGACCGTGCTCAACAGCTTCGAGCAGCTCGCCGCGGCCACCAAGCGGGCCATCTCGACCGACCTCCCGCAGGAACTGCTGCCGGCCGTCGTGGGCCTGGCGCAGAAGGTCAAGGACACGAAGATCCGCAGCCTCAGCTTCGTGCCGCCGCTGATCAACACGGTGTACCCCGACTGGTCCCTGATCCGGCACAAGGTCGCCGAGGCCCTGAAGGCGCGCCCCTCGCCCAGGACCGACGCCAGCCCGGCGCCGGACCTGGACCGCCCGGTCAACCTCGACGCGACCTGCGCCTAGACGGTCTCATCGAGGTGGTCCGCGTAGTACTCGACGGCCCGCCGGTAACCGCCGACGTGGCCCGACTCGGCTACCACCTTGAGCAGCGTCGAGACCGCCTCCTGAGAACGGCCGAGGTTGTACAGCGTCATCGCCATGAAAGTGCGCAGCCCGGCGTCGCCGGGGTACTCCCCCAGCGCCCTGACGAACGTCTCCAACGCCTCGTCATACCGCCCGAGCCCTCGCAACGTGCTCCCGAACCCGGTGTAGGCCCCCAGCCGATTGCTCAGCTCCTTGTCCGCCAGGGCCGTCTCGTAGTACGGCACCGCCTCGGCCTCGAGGCCGAGCGTGTCGTGCACCCAGGCCGTCTGGTAGGCCACCTCGGCGTCGTCCGGATGCCGGCGCGCCAGCTCGACCAGCAGCTCCCTGGCCTCCTCCGGCTTGCCCTCCTCCCGTAGGCGCACGCCCCGGGCCAATTCGTCGTCACGCATGCACACAGTGTGGCATGATGTTGCCCGACCCGAAACGGAAAAGGTTTTCATACTCACATGGAGGGGCCGTGAGAGTGGCGTTCGTCGGAAAGGGCGGCAGCGGCAAGACGACGATGTCCGCGCTGTTCGCCCGGCACGTGGCGAGGCAGGGCGGGCCGGTGGTGGCCATCGACGCCGACATCAACCAGCACCTGGCCATGGTGCTCGGCCTCGACCGGCAGCCCGAGCCGCTCGGGCCCCGTCTCACCGAGATCAAGGAGCGGCTGCGCGGCGACAACCCGCGCATCCCCTCCGCCGACGCCATGATCAAGACGACCCCGCCCGGTCGCGGCTCCCGGCTGCTGAGCTTCGACGACCTGGCCGCCGACCCGTACGCGCTGACCACCCCCGAAGGCCTGCGCCTGCTGGCGACGGGGCCGTTCAGCGAGGACGACCTGGGCGTGGCCTGCTACCACTCGAAGGTGGGCGCGGTGGAGCTGCTGCTCAACCACCTGGTCGACGGTCCCGGCGAGTACGTCGTGGTCGACATGACCGCGGGGGCCGACTCCTTCGCCTCCGGGCTCTTCACCCGGTTCGACCTGACGTTCCTCGTCGCCGAGCCGACCAGGCAGGGCGTGAGCGTCTACCGGCAGTACCGCGACCACGCCGCCTCGTACGACGTCGCGCTCGCCGTGGTCGGCAACAAGGTCCACAGCCAGTCCGACGTCGACTTCCTGCGCGGGCACGTGGGCGACGACCTGCTCACCTGGATGGAGCACTCGGCCGCCGTGCGCGCCATGGAGCAGGGCCGCCACTTCACCCTCGACGACCTGGAGCCGGTCAACGCCGACGCGCTGGCCGTGCTGCACAAGGCCCTCGATCAGCAGGAGAAGGACTGGGAGCGCTTCGGGCGGCAGACCGTGGAGTTCCACCTGCGCAACGCCCGCGCGTGGGGCAACGAGAGGACCGGCTCCGACCTGGCCGCACAGATAGACCCGGATTTCGTGTACGGCCCCTAGTGCTTCCCTCAAGCCATCTGGAGCAAGAACGAATCCCCGCATAGCGTCAAATTTGATCCCTTTCGAGAGGAGACAGCATGTCGCTGACCGTTCCGAACGATCTGCTCGACCAGGCCAGAGCCGGTGACGTGGACGACGCGGCGTTTCTCGCGTGTGTACGCGACTCGCTCCCGTACGCGTGGTCGCTGATCAACGAGCTGGTCGAGCAGCGCGAGCAGACGGGAGCCGAGTTCGCCGACAACCAGGTGCCACCGCCGTCAGAGGAGGCCCGCGGCCAGCTCCTGCGCTGCCTGGCCAGCGACGCGATGCGCGGCGCGCTGGAGCGCCACTTCGGGGTACGCCTGGCCTTCCAGAACTGCCACCGGGTCGCCGTCTTCGACCCGACGGCGACGAAGGCCCTGCGCGACTTCGTCACCCCGAGGGCTCAGATCCTCAACCAGAAACCGGAGCTGGTGGACTGCTGAACCCGCCGCGCCGGTGACCCGGTCCGGGTCACCGGCGCAGCATGGGCAGCACCTCGGCCCCGAACCGCCGCACGTTCTCCAGTGTCCGCCGATGCTCCCCCAACCCCTCGACCAGCAGAACGAACCGCTCGATCCCGGTGTTCTCCGCGGTACGCAGAATCGTCTCGGCACAATGCTCGGCCGACCCGACGGGATGAATTCTGCTCAACAGATCCGCATATGCCGGGACATTTCGTGAAGGTCTGGGCCGGCCGTCCACCGGCACGTACCCGGCCAGCCCCGGCTCCAGCCACCGGGGCAAGGACTCCTTGATCTCCCGTACCGCCTCCGCCGTGGAGTCGGCCACGTAGGCGACCCCGGCGGCGAGGTGATCACGGGCCGTGCCACCACGGGCCGCGTAGTCGGCGACCAGGGCGGCCTTCTCCGCGTCCCCGATGTGCATCCCCAGCAGCATCGGCAGCCCTCGCTCTGCCGCGATCCCCACGGTCGCCTCGGAGGTGCACGCGACCACGGGCCGCATCCGCGCGCCGGGCACCATCTGGACCTCCCTGAAGCGGAAGAACTCCCCGTCAGCGGCGACGGGTTCTCCCGAGAGCGCGCCGAGCAGCAGATCGAGCGACTCCCCGAACCCCCGCTCGAACCGCTCCAGACCCGTCCCGAACACCTCCAGGTCCACCCACGGCCCGCCCCTGCCCACCCCCAGCGTGAACCGCCCGCCGGACAGGTGATGCAGCATGGCTGCCTGCTCGGCCAGCGCCACGGGATGCTGGGTGGACAGCACGCTGACGGCCGTGCCGAGCCCGATCCGCGAGGTCCTGCCGAGCGCGACCGCCGCCAGGGTGGTGGCGGAGGGGCACACGCCGTAGGACATGAAGTGGTGCTCGGCGATCCACGCGTCGTCGAACCCCGCCTCTTCCGCCGCCACAATCAGTTCGACGGCGTTCGCCAGCACGTGCCCGGCTTCCTGGCCGGGAAATCGCGCCGCGACGACAAAGACGCCGATCCGCATGTCAGCCGAAAAGCGCTTCCTGGCCCTCGCCCACCAGCGGGTCCCGATGATGCTTGAGGTGCCGCCACTGCGGAAGATCGTCCAGGTAGGACCACGAGAGCCGATGATGGGGCGTCGGGCCCAGCCGGGCGAGGGCCTCCTGGTGCAGGGGTGACGGGTAGCCGGCGTTCTCGGCGAAGCCGTACTCCTCGCAGCCGATCGTGCCCATGTACGTGTCACGCCGGACCTTCGCCAGGACGGACGCGGCCGCGACCGAGATGCTCGCGGCATCCCCCTTGACCTCCAGGCGCACCAGCCAGGGCGGGCCGATGTAGTCGTGCTTGCCGTCGAGGATCACCGCGTCCGGGCGTACCGGCAGCGCCTCCAGCGCCCTGCGGGCCGCCCTGCGCAGGGCCTCGGTCATGCCCAGCGCGTCGACCTCCGTGTGGGTGGCCTCGCCATAGCCGATGCCGATCGCCCAGGCGGCCAGCTCATCGGCGAGCGGGACGCGCCTGGCGGCCGAGAGCTGCTTGGAGTCCGTCAGACCGGCCGGCGGTTCGGACAGGTCGGTGACGACCGCGCACACCGTGACGGGCCCCGCCCAGGCGCCGCGGCCCACCTCGTCGATGCCCGCGACCGTCCGGGTGCTCGGCTGGGAGAGCAGGAGGTGCTCGATGTCGTACGTCGGCGCCATAACGGCAAACGCTACCCGTCCAGGGGGTCTTCCGGTGGGCGCCGGTCCGCGGACCGTACCGGATCCAGATCGGCGGCGATGTAGCGGGCGGCCACGTGGATGGCGCGGAGCGTCACCGACACCGAGGGCCGATGGACGCTGGAGCCGCGGGCGACGGCGTGCACGTCACGCCCCACCGGGTTACCGGGGAACTGACGCACGGCCAGCCCCCGCACCCCGGCCGCCAGCGCCAGAGCGGGCACGGCCGCGATGCCGATCCCCTTGGCCACGAGCGAGAGGATCGTCCCCAGGCCCTCGAACTCCCACGGCGAGCGCCGGGCGCCGCCCACGTCCACGAAGAGCCGGTCCACCGCCAGCCGCGACTGCTCCCCGTCGGGCGTCGCCATCCACGGCTCGTCCCGCAGCTCGCGCAGGTCCAGCGGCACGTCGGGGTCCGCGAGGCGGTGCTTGCGCGGCACCACCAGCACCAGCGGGTCACGCAGCAGCGGGAACACCCGCAGGCTCTCGCTGTCGCGCACCCGCCCGTACCAGTCGTCCACGAGCGCGATGTCCACCTCTCCTGACTGCACCTCCCGCAGTCCCCGCCCCGACCTGCTCTGCCCCAGCCGGAGCGTCAGCTCCGTGTGGCGGCGCAGCGAGCGCGCCAGCGCCGGCGCGAACGCCACCGCCGCCGTCGGGAAGGCGGTGACCATGACCCGCCCCGCGGGCGTGCCCGCGTGTGCGGACAAGTCCGACTCGGCCTCCTCGACCATCGACAGGATGCGCTCCGCGTGCGCCACCAGCCGCCGCCCCGCGTCGGTGAGCTCGGCACTGCGCGCGGTCCTGTCGATGAGGGCCGTACCGGTCTCGCGTTCGAGTGCGACGAGTTGCTGCGACACGGCCGACGGACTGTACCCGAGAGAGGCGGCGGCCGCAGCGATACTGCCGCGACGCGCGAACTCGCAGATCAGGACCAAACGCCGCAATTCAAGCATCAGTCTTCCTTATGCCTACCCACAAAAAGCCTCGCTTGTGCTGATGCCTTCATCAAACCACCCTGGGAACGTGACAAACATGACCGTTACCCTCTCTGCCACCTTGGCGGCAAACGAAGACATCGACCGAAGACGGCGCGCCGGGGAACGCGTGCTGCACCTGGCCTTCGGTGAGGCAGGGCTGCCCGTCCACCCGGCGCTGCGCGACAGGCTGGCCGCCGCATCAGAACGCAACGGCTACGGGCCGGTGGCGGGGGCGTCCGAGCTCAGGACGGCGGCGGCGGGCTACTGGACACGACGGGGGCTCAACACCGACCCCGAACTGGTCGTCTGCGGGCCGGGCAGCAAGTCGCTGCTGTACGGCCTGCTCCTGGCGATCGGCGGGGACATCGTCCTGCCCATGCCCAGCTGGGTCAGCTACGCCGCGCAGGCCGATCTGGTCGGCTCCCGCCCCATCCTGGTGCCCGCACCGCCAGGAGAGGGCGGAGCGCCCGACCCCGACCTCGTGGCCGCCGCGGTGCGCCGCGCCAGGGCACAGGGCAGGACCGTCAACTCGCTGCTGGTGACGCTGCCGGACAACCCGACGGGCCGCCTGGCCGGGCCGGAGACCATCGGCCGCCTGGTGGAGATCGCCCGCGAGCTCGATCTGATGATCATCTCGGACGAGATCTACCGCGACATCATCCACGACCCGGACGTGCCGTACACCTCGCCCGCCGATCTCGCGCCGGAGCGCACGATCATCACCACCGGGCTGAGCAAGAGCCTCGCGCTGGGCGGCTGGCGGATCGGCGTGGCCAGGCTGCCCGCGGGCGCCCACGCGCTGCACAGGAGCCTGCTCGCGGTGGCCAGCGAGATCTGGTCCGCGCCGGCGGCTCCCGTGCAGGAGGCCGCGGCGTACGCCTTCGGCGAGCCGTCCGAGCTGAGCGAGCGCATCGAGCGCAGCCGCAGGTTGCACGGCGCGGTCGCGAGGGCCGTACACGAGAGGTTCGCCGAGATCGGTGCCGCCGCGCCCCCGCCTCAAGGCGGCTTCTACCTCTACCCCGACCTGAGTCATCTGCAACTCGGCGGCTCCGCCGAGATCACCAAGATCCTGCTGGAGGAACACGGCATCGGCGTCCTGCCGGGACACGCGTTCGGCGACGACCCCGCGGCGGCCAGGGTGCGGGTCGCGGTGAGCCTGCTCTACGGCGACACCGCCGAAGAGCGACTGACCGCCCTGAACAGCCCAGATCCGCTCCAACTTCCCTGGATCTCCGCCAATCTGGACTTTCTGTCGAGGGGCTTGAAAGAGCTCGCAGTCGTACGGCACGGCGCGGTGCGTGAACGGCATCCCGCGTTCATGCCGACGCCATGTCACAGTTAGGCGAATCTTTCCCCAAGAGCCGGTTTACTGTCCCCCAAAAGGGGCCTCTGACCTGCGGAAACACCCCATCTGCAGAAACCTGCAAAAGATCTTCCTTTTGGCATGGTTACGTGCACGCCTCCTTCCCCTCATCATGTGCACATGCCCGCTCTTGTCACCTTGTCCGGGCGCTCCGTGCGCCTGGAACCTCTCAGCCTCGCGGTGATCGACGATCTCGTCGCCGCGGCGAGTGAAGACCGTTCTACTTACGCCTTCACTCGCGTCCCGGATGGCCGGGACGAGATGGCCTCCTATGTGGAGGCCGCCATGGCTGAGCAGGCGGAGGGCCGCACTTTGCCCTTCGCCATCCGGTGGCTGAACACCGACCGCGTGGTCGGTGCCACCCGTCTCATGCACCTGGAGTACTGGCAGGGCCCCATGCCCTGGCCACCGGGTACACGCGGTGCGGTGGGCGAGATTCCGTCCGTGGCCGACATCGGTTACACCTGGCTGGGCGCCGGCGCCCAGGGCACGGGTGTCAACCGTGAGAGCAAGTTCCTGATGCTCTCGCACGCCTTCGAGACGTGGAACGTCCACCGCATCACCCTGAAGGCAGACGTACGCAACACCAGGTCTCGGGCCGCCATCGAGGCCCTCGGCGCACACTTCGACGGGGTGCGACGAGCGGATAGCCGAGGCGCCGACAACACGGTCCGAGATACCGCGTTCTACTCGATCCTGAACTCCGAATGGCCGCTCGTACGCGAGCGACTGGCCATGCGGCTCGGACTGGTCGAGGCAGCCTGAGAACCCGTCCACCACGGCCCCGCCCCAGAAACTTTGGGCGGGGCCGTATTTTTTCCTGCCTACAGGTGCTCTACATGACACGCCCCCGCGGTGTGAGTCATGCCTAGCCGACCTTCATCGTCCCGGGGCGCGTTCAACACCAGATCAAAGACGGATCAACAGCTGATTTCACGATCAGTCCGGAATCTAGGTGACAAACGACCTTAGATCTATCATTTGGTAACAAAACGATCCATTGGCTTGGAGACATACGGCATGGCTGGTCAGAGCGTTGAGGGCGGGCTCAGGTTCGCCGTGCTCGGTCCTGTCCGCGCGTGGCGTGACGGCCAGGAGTTAGATCTTGGCACTCCGCTGCAGCGTTCCATCCTCGGCATGTTGCTCCTGCGCGAGGGTCATGCGGTCACCCCCAACGAGATGATCGACGCTGTGTGGGGCGAGGAGGCGCCGCCGCGGGCCCTCGGCGCGCTGCGCACCTACGTCTCCCGGCTCCGCACGGTGCTCGAGCCGGACAGGCCCGCCCGTTCCCGCCCGGAGCTGCTCACGTCCATCGGCAGGGGCTACGCGCTGCGGCTGCCCGACGGCTCGCTCGACCTGGTCCGCTTCGAACGCGGCGTCCAGGAGGCCGAGAGCGCCCGCAAGACGGGCCGGCTGTCCGAGGCGGCCCGGGCTCTGCGGGCCGCGCTGTCGTTGTTCGAGGGCGAGCCGCTGGCCGGGACCGTCGGCCCGTACGCCGAGCACCAGCGCGACCGGCTGATCGAGCGCCGCATCAACGTCGTCGAGACCCTCATGGACGTGGACCTCGACCTGGGCAACCACGCGAAGATCGTCTCGGAGCTGATCGCGCTGACCGCCGACCACCCGCTGCGCGAGAAGCTGCGCGCCCAGCTCATGCTGGCCTACTACCGGTGCGGGCGGCAGGGCGACGCGCTCACCGTCTTCACGGACACGCGCGAGGCCCTGATCGACGAGCTGGGCATCGAGCCCGGCCCCGAACTGGCCGCGCTGCACCAGCGCATCCTGGCCGCCGACCCCACGCTGGCCGCCGCCGGCGTGGCCGAGGAGGAGCCCGCCGAAGCGGAGGAGCCGCGGCCGGCGCTCCAGCTGCCGCGCCCCGCCCAGCTCCCCGCCGCCGTCAACGACTTCACCGGCCGCCAGGAGATCGCCACGCGCCTCCGTACCCAGCTGTCGGCGCCTGAGGGCGTCCCTGTGGCGGCGATCTCCGGCATCGGCGGCGTCGGCAAGACCGCGCTGGCCGTGCACGTCGCCCACCTGGCCGGTGATCTGTACCCGGACGGCCAGCTCTACGCCGACCTGCGCGGCTACGCCGACGAGCCCACCGCGCCCGAGTCGGCGCTCGGCGGGTTCCTGCGCGCGCTCGGCATACCGCCTGACGTCATTCCCGCGGGGCTGCAGGAACGTTCCGCGCTCTACCGGTCGCTCCTGGCCGAGCGCCGCATCCTCGTCCTGCTGGACAACGCCCGCGCCGCCGAGCAGGTCAGCCCGCTGCTGCCGGGCTCGCCCGGGTGCGCGGCGATCGTGACGAGCCGCGGCAAGCTGGCCGATCTGCCCTCCGCCAAACTGATCGATCTCGACGTGATGGAGCCGGGCGAGGCGCTGTCGCTGTTCGCGTCGGTGGCCGGGGCAGAGCGCGTGTCGGCCGAGCACGGCGCGGCCATGGACGTGGTGGCGGCCTGCGGGTTCCTGCCGCTGGCAGTGCGGATCGTGGCCTCCAGGCTGGCCGCGCGGCCCTCCTGGACGATCGCCTCGCTGGTGCCCAGGCTGGCCGACGAGCAGCGCCGCCTCGACGAGCTGCGCGTGGGCAACCTGGCCGTCGAGGCCACGTTCGCGCTCGGGTACGGGCAGGTGGGCTCCCACGCGGCGCGCGCCTTCCGCCTGCTCTCGCTGCCCAACGGGCCCGACGTCTCCACAGGCGCGGCGGCCGCCGTGCTGTCGGTGAGCGAGCTCGAGGCGGAGTCCGTACTGGAGTCCCTCGTGGACGCGAGCCTGCTGGAGGCCCCCGCGCCCGGCCGGTACCGCTTCCACAACCTGCTCAAGCTGTTCGCCAGGCGCGAGCTGGACAAGACCGAACGCCCCCAGGCCAAGACGCTGGCGCTGCGCCGGCTGCTCGGCTTCTACCTGGCCTCGGCCCAGTCCGCGCACCGGCTGGCCTACGAGGGCAGCATGATCCCCGGCAATCTCGTGGTGATCGGCAGCGGGCGCACCTTCGGCTCCGCCGACGAGGCCGTGGCCTGGCTGATCTCCGAGGGCGACTCGCTGTTCGCGACCATCAACCAGGCCGCCGCCGCGGCCCGCACGGCCGAGCAGCTCCTGCCCGCAGCCGACCTCCTGCTGGCGATGGAGCCGCTGCTGGAGTCGGGCACGCACACGCGTGAGTTCGGCAACGCCACCCGTGCCGTGCTGGCCGCCGCGCGGGAGCTCGGCGACACGGCGAGCGAGCTGCGCGTCCGGTACGTGCTGGGCCGGGTCCTGTTCGCCGGCAACCGGCTGAAGGAGGCCGAGGAGCACTTCAGGACCGTGTACGAGCTGTCCGCGGCCCGTGGCGAGAAGATCGTCACCGGCGAGGTGCTCAACGCCCTGGCCGTCGTCGTCGGCAGGCAGCGCCGCCACACCGAGGCGCTCGAGCTGTCCGACTCCGCGATGCGGTTCTACCGCGAGCACGGCGTGCCGGCCGGCGAAGCCCTCGTGCTCAGCTACTCCGCCCGCGACCACCTGGGGCTGGGCCGTCCCAAGGACGCGATCGCCGCCGCGGAGAAGGGCCTGGCCATCTTCACCGAGATAGGCAGCGGCGCCGGCACCGCCCGCGCCCGCTACCACCTCGGCATCGTGCTGTCCCGGGTCGGCCGGCTCACCGAGGCCGTCCACCACCACGCCGAGTGCCTGGCCTTCTTCCGGGCCAGCAAGCAGCGGGTCTGGGAGCAGCGGGTCTGCTCCCGGCTGGCCGAGACGTTCATCGCCGCCGATCGCTACCCCGATGCCGTCCGCCACGCCGAGCAGGCCCTGGTGGTCTCCCGCGAGATCGGCCACCCCTACGGCGAGGCGCTGTCACTCACCGTGCTCGGCAAGGCGCTGCACGGTCTGGGCAGCACCACGAGGAGCCTGGACTGCCTACGGCAGGCGTTCGACATCTTCTCCCGGCTCGGCGCTCCCGAAGCCGGGGATCTCAAGGTCCTGCTCGACGGCATCCTCGTAGCCGAAACCGTCACCGAGCCCGCCGCCAAGGCCGTCATCGAGTCCTGAGTACAGCTCGTCGTCCAGACGTGTCATCCACACATGGTTGATCAAGGCTGTCCTTTCGATGAGAAACCTGCTGAACGGACTGCCGCTGTGGTGGGCCGCGTCCAGCGGTCCGCCACAGGCAGCGGTGTCTGCGCCTACGATCTTGACCATGCACGACAGTAGGGCGGCAGTCTGATGGGCAGGTTTCTTGTCGATCAGGCCGTTACGAACGCGTGGTGATGCAGCCCGGCCGGTCATCTTTGACCGCCACACGTCGCTAGGGGGCCCGGTTATCCGGATGCTCCGCGTAGCGGCTAGCCGCCTCACTCCAGACGACCGGCCGGACCTGACACGGCCCTCGAACCCCCCGGGTCCGTGTCGTGGCCCTGAGCCTCCACCCGAGGGGTCAACGTCGAATTAACGGCCGATTAAAGCAGGAAATAGCCTTCCGCGATGAGGGGCCTGATCGCGTCGGCGTCCGCGATCTCGCCGTCGCCGACCAGCTCGGCGATCACGTTGAGCAGCGGGCCGAGCGCCAGCTCGCCGTCGCACACGCCGGCCAGCGCGGCCTCCACCGTGCCGACTTCCCTGCTCCGTCGCAGCCCCTGCGTCTGGCGCAGCACGATGCGGATGGGGTCCTCCGCGCCCGGCAGGCCGATGCGCTCGTCCAGCAGTCCGTCGGCGGTACGCAGGCGCGCGGCATCCAGCCCCTTGGCCCGGTGGGCGGCGGCGACGGCGTCGAGCACGGAGTCCACGTAGTCGCCGACCGGGAGTGCGACCTGGTGGTCCAGGTGCTCGACGCGTACGACCGGGTCGAGCGTGCCGGAGTTGCGCATGGTGATCCAGCCGAACCCGACGCCCTCGACCTTGCGCTCGTCGAACCAGGCCAGCCAGCGGTCGTAGTGCTCGGCGTAGGCCTTGGTGCCCTGCTCGGCCGCGTCCCTGAGCCAGAGCTCGACGTACTCGGCCGGGTCCTGCACGTCGCGCTGGACCACCCACGCGTCGCAGCCGGTCTCGCGCAGCCAGCCCCCCACGCGGTCGTGCCAGTCTTCTCCCTCGACGTGCAGCCAGTTGGCCAGGAAGTGGGCCTGGCCGTCGGGGTTGAGGTGGCGGGGCGTCCTGCGTACGAGGTCGCGGCAGAAGCCGTCGCCGCCCGTCTCACGATAGGTCAGGTCCCCCGCGGGTCCGATGACGAACGGCGGGTTGCTCACGACCAGGTCGAACAGCTCGTCCTCGACCGGCTCGAACATGGACCCCGTACGCGCTTCCACGTCGGAGATGCCGGACAGCTCCCAGCTCAGCCTGGCCAGCTCCACGGCCCGCGGATTGACGTCGGTTGCCACGATCCGCTCGGCCCGCTCCGCCAGGTGCAGCACCTGCACCCCGCACCCGGTGCCCAGGTCGAGCGCGCGCCCCACCGGGCGGCGGGTGACGAGCTGGGCCAGGTTCGCCGAGGCGCCGCCCGCGCCGACGACGTGGTCGGGCCGCAGCGCCGGGTCGCCCGGGCGCACCTTGCGATCGGAGACCAGGTAGCCGCCGGTCTCCCAGGGCTGAAGATGCACGGTCGCGCTCACCTGGTCGCCGTCGGCGCTGACCAGGCCGGAGTCGAGGACCTCCGGCGCGACGGACTTGGCGGGGACGGGAGCGCCGAGCCACCACAGCCTGATCAACGTGGCCAGGGGATCGCCGTCAGCGGTCGCCCGCAGTGCCGGGACCAGCTCCTCCCTGGCCAACGCCGAGGCCGCCATGCTGCCCAGCCGATCGCGTACGCCGTCGATGGTGTAACCGGTCTCCAGGAGGTGATGGCGTAGTCGTTCCACGGGTCCATCTTTTCACTCCGGACTCCTACACATGATCCGGTGATCGCTTCGTTGCGTGTTCATACTGTTACCTAAGCGCCCAAGCGTTCTGCAAGCGGCGGACAAGCGGGGAGCGTTATCTCTAGGGAAGTCACCACGCCGTCCCGAGGAGCGGACCCATGCTGATCCCCTGCTTGGCTTGCGAGTCCCGATTCGGCCCCGACGAGTACTTCAGTGCCTGCTCCGACTACAACCGCGGCATGGATCTCGTGTCCTGGACGTGCCCGCGCTGCGGCAACCGCGACGACCTGCGCGTGCTGCCGGGCGAGCTGGGGTTCGGCTATCCGCATCGGGGCAGGTTCGACGTGCACGCCCGGGTGCGCGTGCCCGGGCTGCGCAGGCAGCGCGGCGACCTGCGGCTGGACATCCTCCTTGACCGGGCGAGCTGGCGCGTCCCCACCCGGCTCCGGCCGACCGGCGTGACGGTGCACCGCCCGGCGTCACGGCGGCGGCACTAGGGAGGGCACAGGGCGCGCTGACCGCCGTCCGCCTCGCGCGCGCCCGGACGGTGGCCCTTCGGGGTCGCAGCGGGGGATGTCGTCAGAGGAGACGCCGGGAAGAGGACCAAGGAGGCGGCGTCGGCCAACCGGTCGCGCGGCCTTGAGCTTCCCTGGCGCGTTTGGGGACGGTGGGTGCGCCGGCTGAGGGCGTGCCAGCAGCCGAGGCAGGCGTCACAGCTGGCGGAGGCTCTGCCAGGCCGCGGCGCCCAGTCCCTTGATCTCCTCTTCCGTGGGCGTGTGCGCGCCGGCGAACCACAGGCGGCACATCTCCTGCGCCGGACCCAGCCACAGCACGTAGCACATGGTCGGGTGGACCGGCTGGAGCAGGCCGTTCTTCATGTGCGGCCGCCACCAGTCGGACACCTGGCGGAAGAACGCGCGCCTGGCCTCGGCCACCTCGGCACCGCCTGGCTCCTGCTTGCGCGGCGGCCGCTCGCTGACCAGCAGCCTGGCCTTCTCCGGGTGCTCGCCCGCCCAGCGCATGTGGAACGCCACGACGGCCTCGATGCCGGCGCGGGCCTCCTGATGGCTGACCAGCTCGGCGAGGAAGGCGTTCTGGTACGCGGTGAGGATCTCGGCGTACAGCACGCCGAAGACGTGCTCCTTGCTGGCGAAGTGGTGGTAGAAGCTGCCGACGCTGACACCGCTCTCCTCGCGGAGGCTGGCCAGCGTGGTGGCCGACACCCCGTCCTGGCTGAAGCGGCGGAGGGCACCCTCGATGATGCGGGTCCGGCCGTCGCGTCCGTTCTTGGCACTCTTCACGCTGTCAATGGTGTGCCACCAGAACGTTGTTCCGCAAATAGACCGGCTGGATCGATCATAGCGGTCACCTCCACCGATCCGGAGCTGACCTTCATCCGGGCGTCCGGCCAGAGCCTGCGGATGAGCCTGAGCACGCGCCGGTTCTCGCCCAGCACGTCCATGCCCACGGTCCTCGCGCCCCGTACGGAGGCCCGCAGCAGCAGCGTGTCGACCAACTGAGGCCCGATCCCCTGCCCCTGCCACCGGTCGGCGACGACCACGGCGATCTCCACGTCGGCGCAGTCGCCCTGGAAGCTCATGGCGTGGCCGACGATCTCGCCGCTCGCCACAGTGGTGGCGACGAGCGCGTCACGGCGCTCGTCCGTCGCGAGCAGCGTGCGCACCAGCCCGGCGGCCGGAGTGCTGATGCCGGTGAAGAACCGGAGCGTCTGCGTGTGCAACGACAGCCCGGCCAGGAAGCACCTGATCCGCTCTTCGTCGTCGGCACGTGCGGGGCGGATCTGAGTTCCTCGCATAGACCCAGGCTCGCAGTCAATGCTGAGTCTGTCAATTGAACTCAGGTATAATAGAAAGATGAACGTTCCCTTCCGGGTGAACAATTGCTCGATCGAGCGCACCCTGGACGTCGTCGGGGAGAAGTGGACCTTCCTGGTGCTGCGCGAGGCGTTCAGCGGCGTGCGGAGGTTCGCCGACATGCAGGCCAACACCGGGGCCCCCCGCCAGGTCCTCAGCGCCCGGCTGGCCCGGCTGGTCGACGAGGGACTGCTGCGCAAGGAGCCCTACCGCGAGCCGGGCCAGCGGCAGCGCGACGAATACCGGCTCACCCAGAAGGGCCGCGACCTTTATCCACTGCTGGTCGCGCTCATGCACTGGGGCGACAGATACCTGACCGACGAGGAGGGCCCGCCGGTGGTGCTCACCCACCGCGACTGTGGCGCCCCCATCGAGCAGCACTTCCGGTGCGCCGACGGCCACGAGGTGCGCGGGCCGCGCGAGGTGACCCCGATGCCGGGGTCAGGTGCCGAGCTCAGGAGCGCATAGGCGCGTGCGGGGGCACCCCTCCCGGTGCCTAGGCTTGAGAGCGTGTACCGGTTCCTGCTGACGCCTCGATGGCTGGCGCTCCACTTGGTGGTGCTGCTGGTCATCCCCGCTTTCGTGTTCCTCGGGCGGTGGCAGTTCGGGCGTTTCGAGGAGCGGTCGGCCAACAGCACGCGGGTCACCGCCAACATCGAGGCCGCGCCGGTGCCGCTGGAGAAGCTGGCCGCCCCGGCGCAGCGGGTCCGCGAGGACGACCGGTTCAGGCAGGTCACGGTCTCCGGCACGTACGACCCGGCCCACGCCTTGCTCGTACGCAGGCGCCCCCAGGACGGGCTGAACGGCTTCTACGTCCTGACCCCCCTCGTCACCGGCAACGGCACGGCGTTGATCGTGAACCGGGGCTGGGTCCAGGCAGGCGCCACCGCCGACGCCACCCCCGAGGTGCCCGCTCCGCCCACCGGGAAGGTAAGTGTCACCGGACGGCTACGGCTCAGCGAGACCGAGGACTCCAGCGGCATCAGAGAGCGCTCAGGGCTGCCGCCGGGACAGGTGCTCCTGATCAACGCGGACAAGATCGGGCAGGGGCTGCCGTACCGGCTGGTGGGCGGATACGTGGAGCTGATCGAGCAGTCGCCCAAGCCCGCCACGGCGCCGGCGCCGGTTCCCGCGCCGGACGTGGGCGCGGGGGGCGGGCTCAACCTGGCGTACGCGATCCAGTGGTGGCTGTTCATCGGCGTCGCCCTGGTCGGCTGGGTCCTGCTGATCCGGCGCGAGGTGGCCGAGCGGAAGGCTGGGGAGGACTCCAAGGAGTCCGTGGCCGCCGCCAATTAAGGTATTGAGGGTGATCCGCCACATTGAGTTCGCCAGTATCCATAATTTTCGCGACGTAGGTGGATATGCCACCCAGGACGGGCGCACCGTGCAGTGGCAGCGGCTCTACCGGGCCGACTCGCTCGGCTGGCTGGCCGGAGACGACCTCACGACCTTCCGCGCTTTACGCGTCCGTACGGTCATCGACCTGCGGCACCCGTTCGAGATCGAGAAGGCGGGACGAGTCCCGGAGAGCGAGGGGCAGCACTACCAGAACCTGCCCATCGAGGGACGCCGCTGGGACAGCTCGCCGTACAGCGAGGAGATCGGGGTCGGGAGATATCTCGCCGACCGCTACCTGGAGGTGACCGAGGACGGCGTCGAGAACCTCAGGACCGCGCTGGAGACGATCGCACGGGCCGAGAACACCCCTGTGGTGATCCACTGCGCGGCGGGCAAGGACCGCACCGGCGTGCTCACCGCGCTGACCCTCTCGCTGGCGGGCGTCGGCGAGGACGACATCGTGGCGGACTACGCGCTGACCGGGCTGGCCACCGAGGCTTTCATCGCCGACTGGCGCGGGAGGCATCCCGGCGCACCCCTGTGGCCGGGGTTCGGCCTGGCGCCCGCCGAGGCCATGCGGTTCTTTCTCACCGACCTGACGGCGCGGCACGGCTCGATCGAGAGGTACGTCACACAGGTCCTGAACGTCTCCCCCGCCACCATCGCCGAATTGCGCGACCACCTTCTGACTGAACCGAACTCAGACGGGTAGAGGCAGGCCGGGTCCCGCCTGCTGCGTCCAGGCGAGCGGCCCATCCTGGGCCTGGGACCGCCCGCCATCCCCCTCCCGGCGGTCCCGGGTCAAAAATCTCGGATACCCAACGGATACGTCGCAGCTTGTTCGACGTTATCCCGCCGTCGTACGGTTACCTGCGTGACTACGCCGCTGCTCCCCGACCCTGACCCGAGGCGGCGCGACTACGTGATCATCTCCGCCGACGATCACCTGATCGAGCCTCCCGACCTGTTCGAAGGCCGGCTGCCGGAGAAATACGCCGAGGTCGCGCCCAAGGTCGTGGAGACGGAGGCGGGTCACCAGGTCTGGCGCTACGGCGGGGCGACCTACCCGTGCGCCGGGATCGACGTGGGCGCCGGGCTGCCCCGCGAGCAGCGCACGCTCGAGCCGGTCAGGTTCGAGCACATGCGCCCCGGCTGCCACGACATCGAGGCCCGCATCGAGGACATGGACGTCGCGGGCATCTGGGCCGCGCTGTGCTTCCCCGGCATGCTGGCCATGCAGTCGGGCATGCCGTTCGCCAGGACCCGCGACCAGGAGCTCGGTCTGGCCCTGGTCAAGGCGTGGAACGACTGGCACATCGACGTCTGGGCGGGCACCTATCCCGAGCGCATCATCGGCCTGCAGCTCCCCTGGCTGCCCGACCCCGACGTGGCCGCCAAGGAGATCCGCGCCAACGCCGCCCGTGGATTCAAGGCCGTCGTCTTCCCCGAGTTCCCGACCCGGCTCCGGCTGCCGTCGATCCACTCAGGCCACTGGGACCCGTTCTTCGCCGCCTGTGAGGAGACGGGCACGGTCGTCGCGCTGCACGCGGGCGACTCCTCGTGGTCTCCCGTGCCGTCGCCCGACACGCCCATCGAGGCCATCACCACGCTGATGCCGACCAGCGCCATGTTCGCCTGCGCCGACTGGCTCTGGTCGGGGCTGCCGCTGCGCTTCCCGGCGCTGCGCATCCTCATTGTCGAGGGCGGGGTGGGCTGGCTGCCGATGCTGGCCGAGCGTGCCGACTACGCCCTCGACCACCCGGTCGCCGGCGAGGCGTCGTGGGAGGGCGGGCTCAAGCCCAGCGAGGTGCTGCGCCGTAACTTCTTCTTCGGCACGCTCGACGACCACGCGCTGTCAGGCGTGCGGCTCGCGGTCGGGCTCGACCACGTGCTGCAGGAGAGCGGCTACCCGCACTCCGACTCGACCTGGCCGGACACGCAGAAGTCCGTGGCGCGCAACCTCGGAACGCTCCCGCCCGCCGACATCGCCAGGGTCGCCTACGGCAACGCGGCACGCCTCTTCGGCCACCCGCTGCCCTCACGCGCCTGGCTGCGGATGGAGGAGATCTAGGCTTCCTTTTCGAGGAGTCGCCCCTGGATGACGTGCCGCTCGTGCTCGACGTAGCGCCCGCTCTCCCCGAGCAACGAGGCGACGAGCCAAAGGAACACGCCGAAGTCGTCGGCCACGCCGATCACCATCAGGAAGTCGGGCACCACGTCGATGGGCGACAGGATGTAGACCACCCCGAGCCCGAGCAGGGCGAGCCTGCCCTTGCCCATGCCTCCGTACTGCCCGCGCATGACCGCGCCGACCATCCGCGGAATCGCCCGAACCCTGGTCATCAAGCTGGGCGAGCCTGGCTTGGTCACCTCGCGGTACGTCCGCCACGCCGCCGCCGCCCGTGCTGCCTTCGCCATCATGAGAAACCCCCTACCCCCGACTTCTCACGACATAACGCGTCGGCGCGGCCACGAGTTCCTGGCGATCAGCGCATCGCCGCGTGCTCGAACGGCCTGGCCTGCTCGATCTGCGCGGCCACCCTGATCAGCAGGTCCTCTCTCCCGGCCGCCGCCACGAGCTGTACGCCCACCGGCAGGCCCGCCTCGTTCCTGTGCAGGGGCAGCGAAATGGCCGGCTGTCCGGTCGCGTTGATCGGCGAGGAGTACGCCACGGCGTGCCCGGTCCTGCCGAACGCGGTGCTGAGATCGTCCGGCGGTATCCAGCCCAGCGGGAACGGCGCGACACCCAGCGAGGGCATCAGCAGCAGGTCGTGGCCCGCGCCCCACCACGCGGCCATGCGGCGGCGGAAGCCGTCCACCCACTGGACGGCCAGGATGTGGTCGGCGGCGCTGTGCTTGTGCGCCGCGGCCATCATGGCGGCGTTCCGCGGCTCCAGCTCCTCCGGCTGCACAGGCTTGCCGCGCAGCTCGCCGAGGCCCGCCACGTGCGCGGCCAGGTTGTTGGCCACGATGGCGCCGAACTGCTGGGCGAAGCCGGGCTCGGCGAGCGCCTCGGGGGCGCCGGGCGCGACGTCGTGACCGAGCGACTCCAGCAGCGCGGCGGCCCCGGTGACGGCCTCGGTGAGCTCCTGCCGCTCGGGCACGGCCCCGTTCGGATGTCTGGTGACGAACCCGACCCGCAGCCGGCCCGGCTCCCTGCCCACCTCGGCGGCCAGCGGGCCGGGCAGCGCGGGGGCGTCGTACGGGTCACCGGGGTGCATGCCGGACACGACGTCGAGCGCCGCCGCCGTGTCACGTACGCTCCTGCTGACGAATCCCGCGCACGAGAACCCGCTCCACCCCTCGCCGCCGGCCGGTCCCGCACTCACGCGCCCGCGCGTCGGCTTGAGCCCCACCAGGCCGCACAGGGACGCCGGGATGCGGATCGACCCACCGCCGTCGCTCGCGGTCGCCAGCGCCACCATCCCGGCCGCCACCGCCGCAGCCGATCCCCCGCTCGAACCGCCCGGCGAGTACGCGGGGTGGTAGGGGTTGCGCGTCGGCCCGAACGCCACCGGCTCCGTGGTGATCGTGCTGCCGAACTCGGGGGTGTTCGTCCGCCCGAGCATGACGAACCCGGCCTCGCGCAACCGCACGACGCCGTACCCGTCCGCGCCGGGCTCGACGCCGTCGCGCACGTTCGAGCCCGCACTGTACGGCTCGCCCGCCTGCCGCCAGCCGAGGTCCTTGAGCAGGATCGGCACGCCGCGGAACGGCGCGTCTTCCGGGATGGAGTCGATCTCGGCCAGCGCCCGCTCGAACCGGCGGTGGATCACCGCGTTCAGCTCGCCGTCGTGGGCCTCGATGTGCGCGATGGCGGCCTCGGCCAGCTCCCGCGCCGACACCTGCCCGTCCCTGACCGCCTGAGCCTGACCGACCGCGTCCAGCCTGAGTACGTCGTCCATGCGCGCTCCTACGCTTTGGGGGCCAGCTCCCGCACGGCCTGCTCGATGGAGACCTCTCCGCCCGGGATCGGCGCGAGAACAGGGGTGTCGAGTCCGTTGTCCACGTACTGCCGGATCCGTGCGCGGCAGGTGGCCGCGTCGCCGTGCACGATCAGGGCGTCGACCACCTCGTCGGGGATTGCCTTGAGTGCCGCCTGCCGGTCGCCGGCCTGCCACGCCTCGTGCATGGGACGCAGCACCTCGCCCCGGCCCAGCCAGTCGTGGAAGGCCGCGTACACCGGGACGGTCAGGTAACTGGCCAGCATCCGCCTGGCCATCTCCCGTACCCGGTCGGCGTCCTCGCTCACGCAGACGAACAGGCGGGCGATCAACTCGGTGCCCTCGCCGATCTCGGCGCGCACCTTGCGTACGTCGTCGGGCGAGAGCCAGTTCGTGATCGCGCCGTCGGCCTCCTCGGCGGCCAGCCGGAGCATCCTGGGCCGCAGCGCAGCCAGCACGATCTTGGGCGGGATCTCCGGGGCCCGCTCCAGCTTGAACCCCTTGACCTCGAACGTCTCGTACGCCTCCGAGACCTTCTCCCCGGCCAGGGCCTTCCTCAGGAAGCGCAGCGTGTCCCGCGTGCGCGCGTACGGCTTCTCGAACCGCCCCGCGTTCCACCGCTCGACGATCGCCGGCGAGGACGCGCCGATGCCCAGCACGAACCGCTCGGGCGCCAGGTCGGCCAGCGTGGCCGCGGACATGGCCAGCAGCCCGGGACCGCGCGTCGAGACGGGCACGATGGCGCTGCCCAGCCTGATCCCCGGCGCCCACTGCGCGGCCATGGCCAGCGGCACGAACCCGTCGGCCCCGTTGACCTCGGCGGACCAGGCATCGGTGTAACCGAGCTCGGGCAGCTCCGCGATCAGCTCCTGCGACTTCGACAGCGAGCGATCATAGAAGGGGATGGTCATGCCCCAGTTCTGAGTCATTCATGGCCTCCGAGCGCCTTCAGGGCTTCAACGCACCCCCCGCAACCCGCGGTTGGCCGCTGGACGCGTCCAACCCTACCAACCGACCGGTATGTGTCACTAGGCGCGCAGTTCGTGGACAGCCGCGATGAAGTCCTTCGTGATCCCCCTCAGACCCGGCAGATGCGACAGCCCGACCAGCCGGTCCACCAGCGGCACCGTCACCTCGATCAGCCGGTACGTACGCGCACAGCCCGGCGAGGTGTCGTGCACCCAGAACAGCACCATGCCCATGGACAGCAGCCAGAGCAGCTCGGGCAACTCCTCGCGCAGCTCGGCGTTCATACGGTCGCGCGACCCCTCGACCACCTGGCGGTAGATGTCGATGGAGGCTTCGCGGGCGGGTGACGACTGCTCGCTGAACGGGCTCAGCGGGTTGGTCGGCTCGGCCGCGTGTTTGTAGAACTTGACGGCGAACTCGTGGTAGGGCTCGGACACGCGTACCCATTCGCGTAGCACCCCGCTCAGCCTGGCCGCGAACGATGTCTCGGTGGCCAGGAACTCCCTGCAGGCCGCCTCGTGCTCGGCCTGGGCGCGGTCGTAGTACGCCTGGATCAACGCCTCCTTGCTGTCGAAGTAGTAGTAGGCGTTGCCCACGGACACCCCGGCCTCGGCGGCGATGGCACGCATTGTGGTCGCGTCGAAGCCGCGCTCCCTGAACAACCGCAATGCCGTCTCGACGATGACCTCTCGGGTGCTCTCCGATCCTCGGTTTCGGGCTTCGGACACGTTCGTCACTTTACGTCGTGATGGGGCATGGAGCAGAAAACCTGCTCATCTGACTGCCGCCCCTCCGTTGTGTCGGGCCAAGATCATAGCGGCAGTCCAATTTAGCAGGTTTTCCACTCGTAGGTCATGAAGCCGCACGATGATCGCCGTCACAAGGCAAAGTTGCGACCGCGGCATGAGTTATCTCCTGTGAATGGTGGGATTGTCGTTTCAGGCGGAAGGGCTATTTCCGCGAAAAGGCATCGACATGTGGATACGTGGAACAGTGCGCCTCACAGTAGTCGCACTCCTCGGCGTTGAGATCTCCATAATCGCACTGGCCTCGGCCGCTTCAGCCGCCACCCGCCCCGGAGGGTCGGCGGTGCCGAGCAGCAACAACACGGCCGGCCCCACCGACTGGGACTACGAGGTGGGGCCGGATCTGAGCAAGGCGTGGGCTTTCGAACGGCTCATGATGGACCGCAAGGAGCTGGCGGCCCTGCTGGACTGGCCGATGAGTGAATCGGCCGACGCGCAGGACTGGCCGATGAGCGAATCGGCCGACACGCAGGACTGGCCCATGGAGCCCACGATCGGGCAGCGGCCGCCGCGTCCTCCGGCCATCGAGCCCGAAGAGGGGCTCGTACACATTCGGGTGGCGCGAATACCCCGGGCGCGGCCGCAACTGCCACGCAAGCGCGCTCGCGCCCATCTGACGTCGCGCAAGGACGCCGGCGTTGGTCTGACGTCGCGCAAGAACGCCGGCGTCGATCTGACGCGCGTCCTGCCGCGGCAAGGGGCCATGCACATGTCCCACATCACCGCCGCCGGCTGGCTGAAGGGTGTGGGTGTGAAGACGAAGTCGAGCGGCAACTGCACGAGCAAGCAGGTACACCACTGCACCTCGCTCGACTCGGTGCGGACCGGAACGATCGCCGGCATCATCGAGCTGAAGCGTGAGAGCGGCTGCCCGATCATGGTCACCGGGGGTACGGAAGCAGGCCACGCTCCTGGGACCTACAGCCACGGCAACGGCTACAAGCTCGACATTTCCCACAACGACTGCATTGACCAGCACATCACGAAAAATCATGAGAAGGCGGGTGTGCGTAGCGACGGCGCCCGGCTGTACCGCGCCGGCTCAGGAACGGTCTTCGCCGATGAGCGCGACCACTGGGACATTCTTTTTCGCTGACACCGCGAACCGGCTGCTCCCCCACCCTCCCGGGCCGGACAACCACCGGCGGGACACCACAGCTGTGAGACGGCCGGACGGGCCGTGAGACGGCGGACGCCGCGCACGAAGCACGCGGCGTCACACCATCGAACGGACGGACTACAGCTCGGCCGCGACCAGCTCGGCGATCTCCGCCGCGTTGAGCGCCGCGCCCTTGCGCAGGTTGTCGCCACACACGAACAGGTCGAGCGTGTTGGGGAAGTCGACCGCCTGACGGATCCGGCCCACGTAGGTCGGGTCGTTGCCCACCACGTCGAGAGGCGTCGGGTAGACCCCGTTGGCCGGGTCGTCCATGAGGACCACCGTCGGCGCCGCTTCAAGGACGCGGTGCGCGTCGGCGACCGTGATCTCGCGCTCGAACCGCGCGTGCACGGCCAGCGAGTGGGTCGTGATCACCGGAACGCGCACGCAGGTCGCGGAGACCTTCAGGTCGGGGATGCCGAGGATCTTGCGGGACTCGTTGCGGAGCTTGAGCTCCTCGGAGGCCCAGCCGCCGTCCTTGTAGGAGCCCGCCCACGGCACCACGTTGAACGCGATGGGCGCGGGGAACGGGGACTCCTCAGGCAGCTTGTTGGCCAGCACCTTGCGTACGTCGCCGGCCGCCTGCCCGACCGTGCGGTCGCCGGCCAGCGCCTCGACCTCGTCGTAGAGCCGCGCGGAGCCCGCCACACCGGCGCCGGACACCGCCTGGTAGGAGGCGACGACCAGCTCCGTGAGCGTGAACTCGGCGTGCAGCGCCCCCATGGCCGCCATCATCGACAGCGTCGTGCAGTTGGGGGTCGAGATGATGTTGCGCGGCCGGTTGCGCGCGTCGAGCGGGTTGACCTCGGGCACGACCAGGGGGACGTCCGGCTCCATGCGGAACGTGCCCGACTTGTCGATCACGATCGGGCCGCGCTCGGCCGCGATCGGCACCCACACCGCCGACACCTCGTCGGGCACGTCGAAGATGGCCACGTCGATGCCGTCGAACACCTCGGGCGCCAGCGCCTGGACCACGATGTCCTCACCGCGTACCTGGAGCACCTTGCCCGCCGAGCGAGGCGAGGCGACGAGACGGATCTCGCCCCAGATGTCCTCGCGCGTCGACACGATGTCGCGCATGACGGTGCCGACGGCGCCGGTCGCGCCGATCAGGGCAAGATTGGGCCTTCTGCTCATCGTCCGGTACCTCCATACACCACGGCTTCGACCTGGTCGGAGTCGAGCGAGAACGCGCGGTGGGCGGCCTGCACGGCCGCGTCGACGCCGTCCTCCTCGACGACCACTGAGATGCGGATCTCCGAGGTGGAGATCATCTCGATGTTGACCCCCGCGTCGGCGAGGGCCGCGAAGAACGTCGCCGTGACGCCGGGGTGCGAGCGCATGCCCGCGCCGATCAGCGACACCTTCCCGATCTGGTCGTCGAAGAGCAGCGACTCGTAGCCGATCTGGCCCTGGATCTTCTTCAGCGACGACAGCGCCGTCTGGGCGTCGGCCGTGGGCAGCGTGAAGGAGATGTCCGTGCGGCCCGTGGCCGCGGCCGAGACGTTCTGCACGATCATGTCAATGTTGATCTGGGCGTCGGCCAGCGTTTTGAAGATCGAGGCAGCCTCTCCGACCTTGTCGGGGACCCCGACAACAGTGATCTTGGCCTCGCTCCGGTCGTGCGCGACGCCGGAGATGATCGGCTGCTCCATCTCGGTTCCTTCGGTGTAAGGGTCGGAGACGACCCACGTGCCTTCCCTGGTACTGAAAGAGCTGCGGACGTGAATCGGCAGGTCGAACCGGCGCGCGTATTCCACGCACCGCAGATGCAGGATCTTCGAGCCGCAGGCGGCCATCTCCATCATCTCGTCGTAGGAGATCCTGGGGATCTGCCGTGCCGGCGGCACGATGCGTGGGTCTGCGGTGAAGACGCCGTCGACGTCGGTGTAGATCTCGCACACGTCGGCCTGCAGGGCCGCCGCCAGCGCCACCGCCGTGGTGTCGGACCCGCCGCGTCCCAGCGTGGTGATGTCCTTCGTGTCCTGCGACACGC